>NZ_VOYM01000084.1:0-11353 GCF_013420285.1 Acinetobacter sp. YH01019 | reverse complement strand
TGTTCAAATGGCTATTCTACGTTTGATTGGTTTTGGAAAAAAAGAAGAATTTAAGAAAGTGCTAGCAATTTTAAGAAAGAAAAAGCCTGATAGGACAAGGATCCTATGAAATTTGTCGTGTACAGAGTAAATACTTATATATTTCATTAAATGCCCGATCTACGTGTCGGGCTTTTTATGCAGTTTATCTTACAAACAAACCTACATTTCATCGACTAGTTCACACTATAAGCTAAAATTCTGCCTATACTCTTATTTGACAAGTAAGATTGTCATAAACAGCATAATGAAATTCATCTTAATAAATATAGATTTTACTATGCTGCACTAAAACAAAAAATGAGGAAAATTTGATGAAATATGGATTATTCATAGCGGGCTTAATCGGCCTTCCTACAATTTTAGCCACGGCCCCAACCTTCGCTGCAACGCAAGCCTCTCAGGTAACAGCCAATGCCAGTTCAAACTATGCAAAAACCAAATATCCAATCGTATTTGGACATGGTATGTCTGGTTTTATTCGAGTTGGTACCGACCCGATAGGTTTAGATTATTGGTATCAAATTTTGCCCAATCTCGCTCGAAATGGTGCCAATGTGTGGGCAACACGTGTTTCACCATTTAACTCATCGGAAGTCCGTGGCGAACAATTACTAGCGCAAGTCGAAGATGTTATTGCCATTACTGGGTCACCCAAAGTGAATTTAATTGGTCACTCACATGGTGGACCAACCATTCGTTATGTAGCTGGGATTAAGCCGCAGTATGTCGCTTCATTAACAACAGTCGGTGCACCACACAAAGGCTCACCTGTGTCCGACTTCATTTTAAATATTCGCGATGCTGCTCCAATTTTAGAAACACCTATTGTTGCTGCGGTGAACCTGTTAACAAAAGCCATAGTTTGGGCGCAAGGTTTAGACCCAAATAGCTTCCCACATGATTCACTTGCTGGTGCAAATAGCTTAAGTCTAGCTGGATCTGCAAAATTTAATCAACGCTTCCCTATTGGCATGCCAACGACTGCTTGTGGTGAAGGCGCATATACCCAACAAGGAATCTATAATTATTCTTTTGCTGGCGTTGGCACCATCACTAATATTTTGGATGTCGACTCAGTACTGAAAGTAACGAGTTTATTGATTGATGGCGGTAAGGATAATGACGGTCTTGTTCCACGCTGTAGCGCGAAATTCGGTAAAACCATCCGTGACAATTACAACTGGAATCATTTTTGGACGAGGTAAACCAAGTACTGGGCTTAAAAGCATTATTTGCACCTGATCCTGTGGATGTCTATCGCCAACATGCGAACCGCTTAAAACTGCAAGGTTTATAAGTTCAAAAGTGATATACATAAAAAAATGCGCCAAAAGGCGCATTTTTTTCACTCATTAAAACTTAAAATTAAGCTTTAACTTTACGAGCAGGTAACTTTTCACGAATACGTGCAGCTTTACCAGACAATTCACGTAGGTAGTAAAGTTTAGCACGACGAACGTCACCACGACGTTTCACTTCGATACTAGCAACGATTGGTGAGTGAGTTTGGAATACACGCTCAACACCGAAACCGCTAGAAATTTTACGTACTGTAAACGCAGAGTTCAAACCACGGTTTTTCTTAGCAATTACAACACCTTCAAATGCCTGAAGACGTTCACGATCACCTTCTTTTACTTTTACTTGAACAACTACTGTGTCACCAGGAGCAAAAGCAGGGATGTCTTGTTTCAACTGTGCATTTTCAACAGCTTGTACTAAAGGATGTTTACCGCTCATGGGGTATCTCCGATTACGCGAGTCAGAAGAGGTCTGATCATCGCAGGGTATAGAGGCTAAAGCGCATGTTACCCGTTTAACTTTCTCTCAATACTTGACCACTTCAATGTATTAAGAGCCTAATTAAAATACTTAAAGTCATCTCTAAGTATCTGTTCGAAGCAAAGCTTCTGATTTTGCAAATTCAGAAATAGAGTCTACTTTTGAATTTGCGAATCTTTTAGCCATTTTTTTTGCTGCTTGCTCAACTCAACTTGCTCAACCAATTCAGGCCGGCGCTCAAGTGTACGCTGATAACGCTGCAAAAATCGCCATTTCTCAATATTTGCATGATGTCCAGATTTAAGAACCTCTGGTACATCCAAACCTTCAAAATGATCTGGCTTGGTATATTGTGGGCAGTCTAAAAGACCATCCACAAAAGAGTCTTGAACGTGTGATTGTTCATCAGACATTGCATTCGGCAAACGTCGAATAATACTGTCTAATAAAACCATCGCAGGAAGTTCACCGCCTGAGAGTACGTAATCCCCAATTGACCATTCCTGATCAACATATTTTTGGATTAAGCGCTCATCGACGCCCTCATAACGACCACATAACACAATCAATCCATCGTAATCGACAAACTGCTGTACTGCGGGTTCATTTAGAGTTTTGCCCTGCGGTGACATATACACCACAGGAACATGAACTGCACCTGCTTGCGCTGCAAGCTCTTTGGCACGTTGAATTGACTTTGCTAAAGGCTCAGCCATCATCACCATACCTGGACCACCACCAAATGGACGTTCATCCACTCGTTTGTAGTTCCCTTCAGCAAATTCTCGTGGGTTGATGCAATGGACTTGCACAAGATCACGTTTTGCTGCGCGCCCGCTAATTCCGTACGCTGTAATCGCTTCAAACATTTCAGGAAAAAGCGTAATGACTGCAAAAAACATCGCAGATTCCTCTATTTTCCTGCTGCGTCAATCCTTAAAGGATTAGTAATCTACGCCCCAATTCACGTAGATACGACCAGCTTCGAGATCAACACGCTGTACCACATCTTTATGCCATGGAATCATACGCTCTTCGCTATCGACACTTTCGGCAGTGGCACGTACCACCATCACATCGTTAGCACCTGTCTCAAACATTTCATGGATTTGACCGAGATTGACTTCTTGATCTTCATCATCTAGACCTAACACTGTTAGACCTTTCAAATCTGACCAATAGAACTCATCTACACCCGCTTGAGGCAACTGAGTTTTTGAAATCCACACATTGGTACCAACCAAGCCATCTGCTGCTGTGCGATCACTCACACCTTTTAGCGAAACGACTAAGCCTTTACCATGCGGTTTCCAACGTTTTACATCTACAATTTGCCAACCTGCTTTGGTCTCAATGTACCAAGGCAGGTAGTCAAAAATATTGCTCATAGGTTCTGTATTGGAATAGACCCAGAGCCACCCATTTAATCCATATGCTGAACGTAGCTGTCCAATCTGAATACGATCTTCGGGAACATTCTGTGTTGGTGTCATGGGCAATCTACTACCGTATTAAACAGCAGCTGCAGCTTTTTTAGCTTGAGCAGCTAAAGAAGCAACGCGATCAGAAGGTTGAGCACCTTGAGAAACCCAATGAGCAAAACGGTCAGCATCTAAACGAAGTTTTTCTGCTTTACCTTGAGCTGTAGGATTGAAGAAACCGATACGTTCGATGAAACGACCGTCACGTGCATTACGGCTATCAGTCACAATGATTTGATAGAACGGACGTTTTTTAGCACCACCGCGTGCAAGACGAATAACAACCATGATAGAACCTTATAGTTTTTACGGATTATCCTTGTACCGACCATCGATACAACTCAAACCCCTTTCATAGAGGGCAATATTTTACGTGATATTTGCCCTGAATGAAAGATCATTTTTTGTTTATCCACAGTTTTGAATTTGGATTATTGGTTATTCCAAGTTGAAGTATCAGAAAGATCTGCAATAGTACAGGTTCGGCCTTTGGACCAAAATTTTTGACTTCGATGATTTAAACAAATAGAGCCATCATTTTGTTGAGATGTTCCTGTAACTGGTGTTGCAATCAAAGACCACGTTGTCGCAGTAACGTTAGTCAATTGAATGGTATACAAAGCCGAACCTTGACTTGGAATATTTCCAGAATGCTGTAAATCATTTAATGTCATCGGTACTTCAACATTATTTATCAATGGGACATAAGAAAAATTTGCAATTTTAAAGCGCTGAATTCGGTTTGCTAGGTCAAGCATTTCAGACTGTGCTTCAGCTCTTTTTGTTTTTCTAACATGTTCTTGATAGGAAGGATAAGCAATAGCAGCAAGTATACCTATAATTGCAACAACAATCATAAGCTCAATAAGCGTGAAGCCTTTTATCATACGATTCACCATTCTTCACGCCCCGTATTTTCTGTGCCACATGAAATAGATGCTGAATCAATAAGATTAGCTGTTTTATTTTTACACCGTACACCAGTACTAGACATTAAAAAATTGTAATTCTTTGGATCTGTAGCCAAAGCTGTAATTAACCATGTCTGACCACCAACACCTGATACTACTGTAAAATTATATTTTACAGCAGCCCCCGTTGCACCTCTAGGCTGCACATTCATACCTGTTGGCATTACAAAACCTTGATAATTGAAATTTCTAGATTTATGCCGATCTAATGCCATAGCAATTTGTTGTATTTGATCTTGAGCTTGCGTTGCCTGAGACCGACGAATGTACTCTTGATAAGATGGAATTGCGATTGCGGCAAAAATTGCCACAATCACCACCACCACCATCAACTCGATTAATGTAAAGCCTGTTCGAAAAAAATTTGTTCTTTTCATATTTCCCCCACTAAGGTGCTTTACGCGCGAGTTTTTCATACCAACGCTGTGGGATAAGGCACATTTCTGTCGCTTCACCATTACCAAAACCACCAGTCACTGTTAAAGCAATTCGACCACTTGTATTAATACAATAATTTGTAGCACTCGTATTACCGGTCGCTTTTGGTGGACAAGATTCGTCTTGGCATTCTACTGGTGGACATGTACCTCCTTCACATTCCTCTCCTCCACCTGTACCGCCACCATTTTTACCACCAACAGTAACTGTATGAATACCCACACCAATAACACTACGTGAAGGCTCTAGTATTGTCGCACATTGACCAAAAGGCATACAGAATGCAGTAAGCATACTTTCACCTTTAACACCCGCACCACAATCACCAGAAATACCCGGCTTACTTGCATCAAACGTTGATACATAAAGTTTATAGTTCATAGCTAGAGGTGTACCAAAGACCTTTTCACTTTGTTTCTTATAATTACTACAATTTGTCAGCTTACCATCCACACCAGCCGTACAATTTTGAAATTTGTAGAACCACCCCCCTTTTTCAGAATAAGGAGCAACTAAAGTTGAATTTGCAAAACGATTTGCCTCTGTTATTTCACCTAAATTTGATTTTTGAAGGTTTTCTGTATATAAATTTGTTGTTCTATTAAATAGGTCGCGACGTGCCACATCCTTATCATAAACATTATAAATTGCATCGTAATCATAACCTGCTTCAGTAGAAGAAAAATCCTTCATTGGTGTACTACGATTACCGCTTCCTTGTGAAATTACAGCAAAGGTCTCACCATTTTGATTATATAAAGAAAATCCTGGCATATCGTAAAATCTAGGACTTTTAGCACCATCATTTAATGTTAAAAGTTTAACTGGTGTTTTTGGAACAGCGCCTTTTAACTTTTGTTTATTATCAAAATCCACTCTAAATAATTGTCCACCTAGATCCCCAAAATAGATATGATCAATTAAATCATCACCATCGCGATCAACTGTACGGATTTCACTTACGACACTGTATTTTAAATCAGTATGCTTCGTTGCTATAACACCTGTATTGGTATCTGCTGCGGATGTACTTGTTACATTATCACTTGCCCACCAAAGTAGATCACCATTATCGGCATCAAACATGTAGACCCCTGCACCAATCTTATTTTCTTGTTCGTAATCATGTGCTTCGTAGCCAGAATATAATCCTTTCACACCACCTGTACGTGCATCACCATCATCACCACCAGCATCATATCCACCACCAACTAACATGACTCGTTTACGTTCACCGCCCCAGTTTACCCAACCAATCGATGGTTTAGACCAACTTTGCCCCATATATTGAAGCGGGTTAAACGTTGTAGATTTTATTCCGCTGTATACTTTTTGAGTTGCAGGATCAATATGAAATTGAAGTTCAGGACTATTTATATTACTGAGATCTAATGCATAGTAGCTACGCCCACCCATACGTAAACCACCGTACGCTATTTGCATACCTTTTTGGCTTGTTGTACGACCATTTCCTACAACCAAGCTACCAGAACTATCTACCACATATTGCGTATAAAGATTCCACGGCCCATCAATACCATAATAAAGCTTTTGCATCCCCCCATTAGTAACGCTAGACAAACGGAAAGCATCTTTTTGGTTCTCAACCATTTCATTTGGTACAAAGGCAAATCTTTCCACACCTGTTTCCGCATCAACCACATGCAGTAAGCCCTGGGTGGTCCCAAACAATACATAGTCCTCACGACCAGTAGATTCCATGACCTTTTTTGTCTTGTTATATTCCAACTTACCTTTATTCGTTACCAAAACTGGATAAGAGTGCATAACTGCACCCATTTGACGTAAAGAAGGTTGTGTAATTAAATTAGCCACTGACGTTGGTGGTGAGGCAACATCAATATTATAGCCAAGCAATGAAACTAAATAGCCACGATTCGGATCAGTTTTATATGTTGCATCCGACAGATCAGTTAACTGAACTTGACGCAATGAACCAGCTCCCCCAAATGTGTTACCAACTGCTTTACGATTTGTTAATAGTTTTCTTTCAGCATTATTTTGAACATTTGCTCCAAGTAGCATTTGTGACCAAGCACCACCACGTGCAGCAAACTTCTTACTACCCACGGTATTTTCATCACTATTTTCTACAGCCGTATCAACGCTTTTTGCCCAATAATCGTAAACTGCAGAGGTAATATTTCCGTTAGCATCATAAGTAGGCTCTTTAATACGACCATCTGTTTCAAATACTGTTGCCGAATTCTTACCTTTTAAAACTCCATTATCACCAACTAAATATTTTTTTAAATTACCTAACCATAATTGGTAATTTGTATTTGGGGTAGGCTGAAATGTTTGATAATAAGCATTATTTTGTAGTTCAGCAGGATTCAATGCATCACGAGGAATTGTTGGTGAACCAGTTGTTACCGAAGGAATATCCTTAGATAAATTACTAATAAAGTCATTCACACTTTCTACTACATCTTGAGAACTTTGACCTGAGTACCAACCGCCTTGACCTAGAATCCCCCAACGTGCAGCACGTTTAACATGAGTATTTATAGTTCCCAATGCTGCTATATTTTCTGCTTCTGTTTTCGTTTTATCAAATGAGGCAATATTATTAAATGCATTACCAAAACCAACCACTGCAGTTTTAAACTTTAACCCTTTACCATTTGAGTTAGGATCAATCAATGCAGCATTCATTTTATTAGTGCAATCCCAACCATCACTACTAGAAGTGCATGAAAATCCACTCTTATTTATCGCAATACTTGCCAATTTACTCACACCACTATTTGAGTTAGGTTCGCCATCCGTAAGCACGTAAATACCTTGTCCACTACATTGTTGTATATCCTCACTTTGTGTTAAAGAAGACGGTGATTCATATTTATTGTTTTTTTCGTTGTCGAATGTGAATAGTTCCATCCACTTTCTGCATCATCATCATCTGTTGAAACCCCCATTAAATATGCAATCACCTCAGCATAAGATTTAGCTGTTGGCGTACTAGTTTTCATTGTAATTTTATTAACTCGATCCAACAGTAATTGACGCTGCGTTTTTTCCACGCCATTTTCTATCACTTTAGCATCTAAACGGCGGGCGGGAACTAACACAGCACCTCTGCTGCTACTGCTGCCAGAATTTAAATCACCTTTGTTATTAAAGGATATGGCACCTAATGTCGATAGCCCAATAATCTTATCATCACCAATTCTTTCAACTCCTTTAGCCGTATTCCCACTTAACAAGTCACGCATAGCAACCTGAACACGTTGCCAACGAGTTTGTGTTTGACCATCTTTTTCATTCATACTAGTTGAAACATCGAGCATAAACATCAACGTGATATCACCAGATTTTGCATCTTGATAAATATCAATATCACTTGCCTGCACCACACTAGATGTAATTAATAATGTAGAGATTGCCGCTATACTTGCTGTTAATACTTTATAACGACATGAATTAATAAAATTCTTAGTTTGTTTTTTCATTTCATTACTCCAAATCTATACAAAGTCTTGAACAATCACATATTCAGTCACATGTGAAGTGTACGGAACATTTAAATCAGCAAGACACTCTGTCACTGTTTTACGTGAAATTGCATTTAGTGCCACTGAAGTACCTTCAGGAATAGTTGCTTCACTCATATGATTTCTAAAACAATTATTAATATCTGTTGTTGATGCATTAGTTAGTGTTGGCATAACCGAGACCGCAAAAACTTTTACAGGTTTAGTACTATCAAATTTAACTGTTTTGTCATCTGTACCAAATTGCGCACCAAAAAATGGATCATTTTCTGAAATACTTGTAAATTTCACAGCCACTTGTGTCATAACCGCCTTACGACCACTGGTAAAAAAGTTAGTCGAACTTTCGTCAGCATTACAGTATCCATCCACACCAAATTCATTATTTGTTGGGGCTGCCTCACCAGACTTCCAATAAATTAAACTGGCGCGATTAATATCAAAAAAATTAGGCTCTGCTCCGCGATAGCAAAAAACCATTTCCTTTTCCTTATCAGTAGCCCCACTGATATACCCGAACATACCACTCGAACTTAATGCTTGAATGATATTGTCTTCACGCTCGACATTAAAAAAAGCTGCGTCCGAGTTTTGAAGCAATAGCTGTTGCGCCTGACTATTTGTTGCAATATTTAAGCTCACTAAGCTTTGGCGAACGGCTAAAGTTCCTAGAACAATAATTGCAAGTAAAAGAAATAAGACAACAATTAAAGTTGCACCACGCTGTTTATTTATCATTGTCCTCTCTCCCCAAAAGTGTTGCGCAACGACACTGTCTGCGTGACAACTTGTCTGGCATATTTAGGAGCACTAGCTGCAGGAGTTGTTACTGTTACTTCTTGATCCAAAATCCGAAAAGTTTGATCATCTTTAAAATCAGCACCACCACCTACTGTCTGATTTGAACGCACCAAGACCCCGAGTTGAACAGCCAAAATTCTTGGACGGGGATCCATAGCCATGTATGCTGCTGCATCAACATAACGATGATTTACTCCTGACTGAATCGAATATAAAACTCTAAATTGATCTGCTCTTTTTATTATAATTTCACCAGCCCCCCCAAGCCTTCAATTTCAGTTGGTGACCCATCTAATGGGTAATGCCCCGCATCACATGCCAATGCCAAAGGTGAATTAGGCTCACTAGTGCTATTATTAGTATCTGCTCTTAAAAAATAACGCTGAACTACAACATGTCGACCTTCTGCAAGAGTAAATTCAAGTTCATTACCCTCACAATCTGATCCGCCATACCAAACATCATCTGCTTCAGTTGCCGTATTTTTATGATCCAAAATATATTGAGGGACAAATTGAATTGTAAGCTGATCACTAGCTTCCCCTTGTACATTAGAAACTCCTGTCCACTGTGGAGCTGTACCAACTGAAAGACCACTGCTTCTACTTAAAAGAGTTTGATTTACAGAATTTCCATCTAAACTTATCGGTAAATTTGCACGTTTTACACCACTTACTTCAACAGAATTTGAAGATGAACGAAAAACCACCCCACCATAAGTTGTCAAATCGTTAATGCTAGATTGAACTGTATTTAAGTTTCCTAACCGAATATCTTTCACAATATAATTCAACCCAAAATTAGCATCATCTTGCAAACTAGCCTGTCCTTGCTGTAATGCTTGGCTACGCGAACTTGTCAGAAAGAGCATTGTGGCTGCTGCAACAATTACCAAACCTAGAGCTAATGCAATCATCAATTCAATTAAGGTAAAGCCTGCTTGTTTAATTGGGTTTATTTAGTAAACCTCCATAATCAAACATGTTGATTCCTGTTCATAGCTAGCCCCTGTTGTACAGTTCCCCGCTTCAGCACCATCAGTAGCAGAAGTATCACCCCACGCAACATAAATACATCTACGGCTATCCGTATTTCCTTGGCATGGTAAGTAATTAACAGACATTCCAATAACTCTTGCTTTTGTTGCAATCTGAGCAACATCAAAATCAGCCAAATCGGTACTAGAACAATTCGCATTAAAGCAATTTGTTGGGAAAACTCGCTGAGTATTTGCAGTATTCAGCTGAAAAGCATAAACCTCTTCAGCACCACGATTTACTCGCATTCTTTCAGCCAAATCACGTGCTAAATTGATTGCTTGTATTCGCGAGCCACTTTCAGCAGTTGCCTCGATAGCTCTATATTGCAAAGCAATAAAACCCATCACCCCTATTGCAAGGATCAAAAGAGCTACCAATACTTCAATTAAGCCAACGCCTTGTTGATTCTTCTTTTTAATCATTAGCATGTACCCTCAACAACTTGCTGAATCGTTCCCATTTTGGAAACACTAATTATTTGAGATTTACCCCCAGCAATAGAACACAAAACAAAGCTAGTATCTGTTGTTGCGCCAACTACTCCACCACTTAAGCCATATCTAATTGTTGTTTCACTTGCAGACGTTAAATGTGTTTTACCATGAGGCATCCAATTCACTACTGTGGCAGTATCTATAGGTAATGTATCTGTTTCTTTTAAATTCAAATTGACATCTATGTTTCTACGCTCCAACACTTCCTTTGCACGTGTTTGATTTAATACCCCAATAAGTTCATTTGTGCTTTTCTTTAAATTTTGGCGAACAATCATATCTCCAAACGAAGGCGCAGCCATCATGCCAATAATCGCCATCACAGCAATCGTCACCATCAATTCAATTAACGTAAATCCTTTATTTTTCTGCATACTCCCCCCAAGGCGCGCCAAACTTTACCCTATTAAAAATAATATCTAATTAAATGTAAGCGTCCGCTGAACCCCATGTCTATTTTTTAATTCGGTTCAGGTTTCCAACGATGTGGCAGCAATTCTTCAATCTGGGTCACTTTATGTGTCGGTAGCCTTTTCAGCACATCACTTAAATAGGCATACGGATCCAGCCCATTCAGCTTTGCTGACTGGATTAATGTCATGATGTTTGCCGCTCGCTGACCACTGCGCAGCGAACCTGCAAACAGCCAGTTCTTGCGCCCCAACGCCCAGGGACGCATCTGATTGTCGGGTAGTCAGACGCAGTTACCTACGTCCAACCCCCTAAGAACCGTGCATGCGAGTTTCCCAGCACACGGCTCAAGCCTCTGCTAAGGCGCCATTCGGC
>NZ_VOYM01000083.1:0-11625 GCF_013420285.1 Acinetobacter sp. YH01019 | reverse complement strand
ATGCCATTTTTCTTTATACTGTCACTGAGGCAGGTTGGACATTTGATTTCTAGAGTTATTTGCATTTCTCTATTTTATCAAAATTCAACCTGCTTTTTTTCAGCATACTTTTTGAAACACCACCTAAAATTTAACCGAAAAATGCAATGATACTCTGAATCACCACAGCATTCACAATATCAATAAAAAATGCACCACATAGCGGTACGATCAAAAAGGCTTTGTGCGATGGACCATAGCTATTGGTAACTGCCTGAATATTGGCAATCGCAGTCGGGGTTGCTCCCATACCAAAACCACAATGCCCTGCTACCAATACGGCTGCATCGTAATTTTTTCCCATAATCCTAAAGGTCACAATTGCGGTAAATAAAATCAGTACCGCTGTCTGCGCAAACAAAATGGTAATGAGCGGGCCTGCCAAATCGGCCAGTAACCAGAGTTGCAGTGACAGTAAAGCCATAGATAAATACAGGGATAATGACGCATTTCCGAATACATCAATGGCACGGTCGAAAATATCGACTTTCAGTACATGCTCTAGGAAGTTACGTACAATCACCCCTGTCCCTAAAGCCCAGACAAAGGTCGGTAGTTCAAACCATCTTCCCTGACTGATCTCTGTCATTTCATTCGCAACAAATATACATAGTGCAAACATCCCCAAAGTCGACACTGCATTACTGGCTGTAATCAACCGGGTTTTCTTTGGATATTCGAAGGGTGCGGTGTTGATGCTAGTATCGAGTTGTTGTTCATTGGTCTCTTGCGCTACTGTCTCTGCCAACTGATTTCGTTTAATCAAGAATTTGGCAACCGGACCACCCACAAGCCCACCAATAACCAAACCAAAAGTAGCACTTGCCATTCCGAGGACAATTGCCCCCTGTATTCCATATTGAGTTTCAAGCACTTCACCCCAAGCACCGGCAGTACCATGTCCACCCGTTAAGGTAACAGAACCGACAATCAGACCAATCAATGGATCAAGCCCAAGTGCTGTGGCTAAACTCATGCCAACCGCATTTTGTACAACTACAAATAAAATGACACAGACCAGAAAGATCAGCAGTGATTTCCCACCTTCTTTGAGCTTGGTAAAGTCTGCACTTAAACCAACAGAGGTAAAGAACATCAGCATCAGAATGGTTTGAATTTCTGAGTCAAATGTGGCACTGATATTAAAAAATTTATAGAGAATAAAAGCTGTAATCGCTGCGATTAGACCGCCGATTACAGGCTCAGGTAAGTTATAGTTTCTAAAGAAGCTAATTTTACTAACAAGATACCGCCCAATAAAAAGAAAAAATACTGCAATCACCAAGGTGCCAAAGGCATCGATTTCATAATTCATAACATTCCCTATTAGCTTTATTTTCATACAGTTTTAGGAAAACAGTATGAAAAATCAATTTTAGAAATGTTATGCAAGTTATTGTTTCTAGTAATTGTTTAATTTATGTCCTAAATAGATTCAATTAATACGATGGAATATCATAAACCCAATTGTGTGCTTGCTGGTCTGTCGTACTTTCACAAACATAATAATCATGATCCCAAGCATCTTGATGGAAGATTTCCTTTTTATGGTAATTCACCTGTTTACCATTTTCGACTCAGACAAAGCTGTCACCTTGGTCTTTGACTTGGGTTCCATTGAGGAAACCACCAATACAGAGGAAGCGGGATTTTTTTGCCATGTATTTACTTCAACTTTTCATTTATTTAAATATACGTGGATTGAACGATCGAATGAGCCAACTGTAAAGTTTAAGTTATAAAGTGCGGAGATTACATCCAAATAGCAAACTCAAAATCTAGTTAAAAAATGCAGCATCCAATTTTGCTATCGCTGCTTTGAGTAATTTAATGTTCATATAGACATAGTTTTTTTTTGACGTTATATATGACTTTCATAGGTGGAACATTTTCATATTCAAATTCTTGTAGATTTGGAAAAGTGTGTTTTAATGTTTTCCAATACTCAACATCATTGTATGTAATATCAATCAGACCAAGGAATTTTTGATCTGATTGATTAAAATTGTGTTCAATGCCAATGATTTGGTTTTGAAAGTACCAAAATATACCTATTTTCATAAATGAATTAATAGATCCAACTCACTTAAACAATCATTAATAAAATCATTTAAATCCTTATTATCTTTGATTGATAATAATTTAAAGGCATCGCCCGAAAAGCCTCTTAAATCACCTATAGCTTTACTAACCCATCCGTTAGGAATCTTTTTCCAATATTTAGGCTCTCCCCATGTCGGATTAAGTTTTAATATATCTTCCAATTTAGTGGAACTTTCTTCAGATAAAGCAATTCCATAGTGAAAATAATCTGTTGCAGCTACAAATATAAAATTAATGTCTGGCCTTTTCTTACTTTTCAATACACAGCCTATAACATCCCTTTCTGCAGCAGGATTTGAATTACTAATTTGCTTAAACCACTTTTTACAATTATTAGCTGTGTAGTGGATACTCTTAAATTCTGATGATTTTTCAAAATTTCCCGTTTCTAAAAATTTGCTTTCAACATATTCAAATAATTTAAAAAGCAATTCGCCACGATATGCGCTACTATTAAATTGAGTAGATAGCTTTCTGATTGCTTCTAATTCAACAGGTGTTATATCAACTAACATCTTTTTCAATTCCTTATTTACTGTTATCAATTCGCCAGTCAAAATTTTTAACAAATTTAAATATTGTCTAATTGCAGACTCTATATTAGGAGTTTCTTTAACCAAATATAAAATATGATTTTCAAGCCATTTTGTTATATCTTCTTTATAACTCAAACATTGTAAATCTATAGAATTTATTTCATTGTTAGTTATTAAAAAGTATTTATCATCCTTATTTATTATTTTACCTAAAGATGATTGAGAAGGTTTATTGCCTTGTAAAGTAAGATATATGATTGAAGGTGCTTTTTTCTTCTCAATACAATAATCATAGTATCTATTTAACTGTTTACTTTGATCCCCTGCATAAATCTTATTTTCTATTATTATCGCCTTATTTTTATTCTCTAACAACAAATCAATTTGACCTTGCGCACACCTAAATTCCCTTTTAATAGAAAAGAAATTATCTATCTCAAAATCCAACTTAAAATAACTAATGAAACTTTTTAAAAATAAATCCTTTTGCCCGTGTGTTCCGTTTGGATCTAATAATTCTTTAAGAATAGGTGTATGTGTAAATACTTCACTACTCCCAACACCTGATAACATCAATAAATTAAAAAAATCCCCATGAGCTTTATTTTTATTAATAATTTCTACAGTCTGCTTTATTAACTTATCAATGTATTCTTGCATTTAAATACTCAAAAAATAAGGGCTGATTACTCAGCCCTTATCTTATACCGCTTATTGCTTAATTATCAATTAATTAAGACAATTGAGCAGCAGCAATTTTCTTAGTATCAACGTCTTTAGCAGCGTCAGTATAATCGCCCATTTTGTCGAAGCTTAAGTATTGATAGATGTCTGCAGACATGCTATCAATTTGAGCTGCGTATTCTTGGTACTCAGCTGGAGTTGGTAATTTACCAAGTACAGCAGCAACAGAAGCAAGCTCAGCAGAGGCTAAGTAAACGTTCGCACCTTGACCTAAACGGTTCGGGAAGTTACGAGTAGAAGTCGATACACAAGTAGTGTTCGGAGCTACACGTGCTTGGTTACCCATACATAATGAACAACCTGGCATTTCTGTACGAGCGCCAGCTTTACCATAGATGTTATAGAAACCTTCTTCCATCAATTGACGTTCGTCCATACGAGTTGGAGGAGCCAACCATAGACGAGTAGATAAAGAACCACCAGGAACTTTGTCTAGAAGTTTACCAGCTGCACGGAAGTGACCGATGTTAGTCATACATGAACCAACGAATACTTCGTCAATTTTCACGCCTTGAACGTCAGAAAGCAATTTAGCGTCATCTGGGTCATTCGGGCAGCAAAGAACTGGTTCAGTAATTGTAGAAAGGTCGATTTCGTACACTTTAGTGTATTCAGCGTCAGCATCAGCTTTAAGAAGTGATGGGTTAGCTAACCATTTTTCCATGTTCTCTACACGGCGCGCCATTGTACGAGCATCGCCATAACCTTCAGAAATCATCCATTTCAACATAGTAATGTTTGATTTAAGGTATTCAGCAACTTTCTCTTCAGAAAGCGTGATAGAACAACCAGCAGCTGAACGTTCAGCAGATGCGTCAGAAAGTTCGAACGCTTGCTCAACAGTAAGGTCAGTTTCCATTTCTGTAAGGTCGATCTCAAGGATACGGCCAGAGAAGATGTTTTTCTTACCTTTTTTCTCTACAGTTAAGTCGCCTTCTTGGATCGCAACGTAAGGAATCGCATGTACTAGGTCACGTAGAGTGATACCAGGTTGCATTTTACCTTTGAACTTAACAAGTACAGACTCAGGCATGTCTAGTGGCATAACGCCAGTTGCAGCAGCAAACGCTACAAGACCAGAACCCGCTGGGAATGAAATACCGATTGGGAAACGAGTATGCGAGTCACCACCAGTACCAACTGTATCTGGAAGAAGCATACGGTTTAACCAAGAGTGGATAATACCGTCGCCTGGACGTAGAGAAACACCGCCACGGTTCATGATGAAATCAGGAAGCGTGTGCTGCATTTGAACGTCAACTGGTTTTGGATACGCAGCTGTATGACAGAAAGATTGCATAACGAGGTCAGCAGAGAAGCCTAGGCAAGCAAGATCTTTAAGTTCGTCACGAGTCATTGGACCTGTTGTATCTTGAGAACCAACAGTCGTCATTTTAGGTTCGCAGTAAGTACCTGGAAGTACACCTTGACCTTCAGGAAGACCACAAGCGCGACCAACCATTTTTTGAGCTTGAGTGAAGCCTTTACCAGTAGCTGCAGGTTGAACTGGAGTACGGAATAAAGTTGAAGGTGCAAGACCAAGAGCTTCACGCGCTTTAGTTGTTAAACCACGACCAACGATAAGGTTGATACGGCCACCAGCACGTACTTCGTCTAGAAGAACTGGAGTTTTAAGTTCAGATTCAGCGATTTGAGCGCCGTCTTTAAACGCAGTTACTTTAGCAGCAGCGTGATCGATCTTAAGAACGATTTCGTCGCCCATGTTCATGTTCGCAACGTCAATCTCTACAGGTAACGCACCAGCGTCTTCCATAGTGTTGAAGAAAATCGGAGCGATTTTAGAACCTAAGCAGTAACCACCGTCTTTTTTGTTCGGGATGTGAGCAATTTCGTCACCGAAGAACCAAAGTACAGAGTTAGTTGCTGACTTACGAGAAGAACCAGTACCAACAACGTCACCTACGTAAGCAACTTGGTTGCCTTTCGCGATAAGGTCTTTAATTTGGTTAAGTGGACCAACTTCGCCAGGAACTTCTGGATTAATACCGTCACGTACGTTTTTAAGCATTGCATTCGCGTGTAACGGAATGTCTGGACGGCTCCACGCGTCTTGTGCAGGTGACAAGTCGTCAGTGTTAGTTTCGCCAGTTACTTTGAAAACTGTAAGTTTGATTTCTTCAGGAACATCTTTACGGCTAGTGAACCATTCAGCGTCAGCCCAAGATTGCATAACTGCTTGTGCATTTGCATTACCCGCTTTTGCTTTATCAGCAATGTCGTGGAACGCATCAAATACAAGAAGAGTTTTCTTAAGTGCTTCTGCAGCTAATTCAGCAAGCTCTGCATCATCAAGAAGTGCAACTAAAGGAGCAACGTTATAACCACCAAGCATAGTACCTAGTAGGTAAACCGCACGTTCTTTAGTTACTAGTGGAGAAGTCGCTTCGCCTTTTGCCAAAGCAGCTAAGAAAGCAGCTTTAACGTATGCAGCTTGGTCAACACCCGCTGGAACACGGTTTTCTAGTAAATCAACTAAAAATGCTTCTTCGCCAGCTGGTGGGTTTTTTAATAATTCAACTAATGCAGCTGTTTGAGCATCGTCAAGTGGCTTCGGTGGGACTCCGAGTGCGGCACGTTCTTCAACGTGTTGGCGGTAAGCTTCTAGCACGGTGTTATTCCTCTTTTTTAAAAAATTATTTACGCATTCCTGCTTTAAATAAAGCTACGCAAATAATATGGACTGCTAAATTTTACTAAAATTCCAGTTAAAAGTTAATGCAACTAGAGTGTTTCTTCGTGATGCCCATTATTTTATAAATAAATGATAGTCATATTGCCTATACATTAAGCAAAATCAGCACTTATAGATATTTTAACAATCACTTTTTAAACTTTTAGCTGAAATCTGTTCGTAAAAAAAGGCAACTAAATGTTGCCTGATCTCAATAGTGTTTCATATTCCACCTTAGTGTACAGTGGTGGCAGATAAATATTGCTGAAGTTCTGCTCGATCGCCTGTAAATCTGAGACACCATTCGTCCTGACATGTG
Organism: Acinetobacter sp. YH01019; assembly: GCF_013420285.1. NCBI lineage: Bacteria > Pseudomonadati > Pseudomonadota > Gammaproteobacteria > Moraxellales > Moraxellaceae > Acinetobacter > Acinetobacter sp. YH01019. The sequence goes on along the minus strand of NZ_VOYM01000083.1, from coordinate 5,192 downwards.
GTTTGATGTTGATTACTTGCAAAGCTGATATCGACCAAATAACGCTGAGAAAATTCATCTACTTTTTGGCGTAATGTGACTTTATCTCCAATGCTGAGCACGTAGTTCCCACCACCGATAATTGCTACGCCTTGTTCATCTTCTAGGAGTAGATCTGAGTGATGCATATATCCAATAACGTCCATTCGATACTCCTGTTTTCTTCTGATTATATTTTTCATTATTCATTAAAAAGATAAGTATTTCTATATTTATGATTTAGTAAGTGTGACAATTTATTAATCAATCTACTTAGGCTATTTTATTAAATTAAGATGATATTGAGTTGTTGAAGGCCTAAAAAACCGTTCCTTAGAACGGTTTGTAATCTGGCATTTCTGTATGCGGCGTCGCAATACATTTTTCAGTAAATTCTGCACGGATTTTTTCACGAGCACCTTCAACGTCAGCCTTAATTTCAGCTTCAGGTAAAGCGTAAACTTCTTCTAAAATTTCCATGATGAACTTTTTAGTGGTCTCATCTTCAATTTTAGCAGCATGTTCAACAGCTTTTTCTTTTTCAATCGCATTTTGACGATCTAGCATAATGGTTCGTGCAGCATTACCTACACTCTTACAATAGCCTTGCCACTGCTGTTCAGGGGTTAATGGTGCTTTTTCAGAACACCCCACAAGCGCAGCAATCACAGATAAAGCAAACAACTTTTTCATGAATCTCTCCTTTCAGGAGGCAATATAAAATATTGGTCATGATTTGTCATTTAAATTACCCAATCTGTATCGCATTAATCCATATCTCGCCATTTTTTAAATGAATTTATATCTAGAACAGCATGCACATCAGCACGATGTAGATGACTCATTTAGAATAAAACGACAAGCGGTGAAATGCGCGGTAGTCCTTGCTTCCAAGCAGTAAAACACCTTTGCATGCGACTATATTTCAGCCAAATAATCACTTAGATAAAGCCCTGTTTTCAAACGACTTATGTTGTCGCTCTATTGTTTTTAAAGACATTTTTATATTTGAAAATCATTTGCTGAACTCTTATTCTAAATACATCAATTGTCTTCAAACACGCCACGTTGCGTAGGAGCAAATATGTCAAAAAAACTGCCGATTTATTTTTCGGATGAAGCTTGGTCGTCTCTACAACAGCTTATGGGAAGTGACGGAAAGCCAAGTCCAACCATTAATGCCTTACTTGAGCAACAGTCTGCCGATCAAGTATTTTTCAATTCGTCCTTAAATGTTCAAGCCATTCAAAAGCAATCTCGCCTTGAAATCCCTGTGGCCTTAGAGCGCATTCCTGCTGGCCCTGCTTTTGCCAACAAGGACGTATTCGACAAAGCTTTAGACCTCAATGATTTACTGGTGATTAATCCGCTTGCAACCTTTATTGCTCATGTCGACAGTGAGTCTTTGCTTTATGCAGGTTTTGAAATTAATGATACTTTTTAGGTTGATCGCAGCCTAAAAGCCAAACACGGCGACATCGTGGTTGCCTTAATTGATAATCGTGAAATCACCTTAAAGCGCCTAATGGTGACTGAAAAAATGTCGAAAGAAGAAATCGCCAATATTTTTGGGGATGCCGACAAAGTATTGCCTGATATTTGGCTAAAGGCTGAAAATCCAGCCTATGAGCATATTATTCCCAATGATAGCGAATCTATCGTTGTGCAAGGCGTGGTGACTTTTAACTTAAAGCAACTCTATAAGCGCTCATCTCACACTTAATAATAAGAATTAAATATGAAAGCTGAAAATAAAGTATTTGCGTTGGTTGACGTAAATAACTGCTACGTTAGTTGTGAGCGTGTGTTTAACCCTAAGCTCAATCAATCCCCTGTCGTAGTTTTATCCAATAACGATGGTTGTGTCGTATCACGTAGTCAAGAAGCCAAAGATTTAGGCATCAAAATGGCCGTGCCTGTCTATCAAATACAAGATCTGATTCAACGTCATCAAGTACAGGTACTATCCAGTAATTATGCCCTTTATACGGAAATGTCGAGACGTTTTATGAATATTTTGGGCTTATTTGTCGGCCCAGAAGACCGTGAAATTTATTCTATTGATGAATGTTTTTTAGATTTAACAGCTTATCAAGATCTATTTGATTTGACTGCTTATGCAGAACAGATCAAAGAAACTGTATGGAAATGGTTAGGACTGCCCTGTTGTGTTGGTATTGGACGTTCAAAAGGCAAAGATCGCCAATCATTTAGCAAAAAAAAATGCTTATTTAAATGGGGTGTGCAATTTAATCGATATGGATCCTTGCTCGTCAGAACTTTTGCTTTCTCAAACACCCGTATCTGAGGTTTGGGGTGTCGGTCGCAATCATACGAAAGCTTTAAATCAATTGGGCATTCAACATGTTTTAGATTTAATTGAAGCACATCCGAAAAATATTCGACAAAAATTTAGTGTGGTAATGGAAAAAACTGTACGTGAATTACAAGGTATTTCCTGCATGGATATTGAACAAGATACGCCGCGCAAACAGCAAATTTTAAGCAGTCGTTCTTATGGTCAACCGGTCTATGAACTCGAGGATATTAAAGCCTCTATTCGCTTATATATTTCACGAGCAGTAACTCGCCTAAGAGAAGATCAGTCTTTATGTCGTATGGTTGGGGTCTATATTCAAACAGGTCGTTTCAATAATACTGAAAAGTATGCACCTTATACCGCCATCACCTTAAATGAACATACTGATGATTTACTGACTATTACCCAAGCTGCAACACATGCGGTGGAAAAAATATTTAAAGCGGGCTTTAAATATAAAAAAGCCGGTGTGGTGTTAATGGAGCTCATTCCCAAGCAAAGTTTCGTACCTGATCTTTTTTGCGATATGAGCCAGCGGCAAGCACGTGAAAAATTATCCAATACAGTTGGCGATATTCAAAAAAGATTTGGTCATCACTTTGTTTCTCTAGGCTTGTCTCAAAATGAAGCATCGACATGGCGTATGAAACAAAATCTCTGCTCACCGGCTTACCTAAGTAATTGGAATGAACTTTTGCGCGTGAAATAAATCAAGACTATAGCTTAGTTTGTGTTGAAGTAATTCTTGGTTCAGCGGTGTATGTAATTTATTCACCGAAATGATCATTTGCTTTTGCTCAATATTTATTTAGTATTTAAATGAATATTCATTTATATCTTCCCGTATTTAAACTTATGTCCGACGCACAATTTAGCCTGAGCGAATACCTCTCTGCAGTCAAAGAAGTCATTCAATTGGCCTTTGATGATGCGGTTTGGGTCAAAGCTGAAATTCGTAATTTAAATATTAAAGGTGGGCATTATTACCTCGAACTCGCTGAAAAAGAACAAGACAGCGACAAAGTCATCGCCAGTTGCAAAGCCACAATTTGGAAATTTACGGCAGCCAAAGTTGTTGGAAAATTTGAACGTGAAAGTGGCATTGAGCTCAGTCGAGACTTAAATGTCTTGGTAAAAGTACGTGCCCGCTTTGACCCGCAATATGGTTTTTCTGTCAATATTGAAGAAATCGACTCTAGTTTTACATTGGGTGATCTTGCTCGACGTTATCAACAGATTATCGAAAAACTCAGTATTGAAGGCTTAATACATAAAAATCAGCAACTACCTGCACCCTTTGATATTAATCAAGTACTGGTTATTGCTCCTGAAAATGCAGCAGGTTTAGGTGACTTCAAAAAAGATGCAGATGCGTTACAACATGCTGGGGTGTGTAACTTTGTCTATCACTCCGCAACCTTCCAAGGCAATACCGCAGCTCAGAGCATTCAAACTGCTTTGGCTCAAGCTTTAAGACAATGGGCCAACGATTACAATACAGCACCCGACTTAATTGCCATTATTCGTGGTGGTGGCGCCGTTAATGATCTTGCATATTTAAATGATTATGACCTGGCCTCCCTACTGTGTAAGCGTTCAGTACCCATTTGGGTGGGCATTGGCCATGAAAAAGACCGAACAATTTTAGATGAAATTGCGCATCGCTCTTTCGACACACCCAGTAAAGTCATAGGTGGTATTCGCAATCATATCGTTGAGCGCAGCCAAGAGGTCTTAGATGCTTTGCAAAGTATTCAACTGCATTCACAGCATCAAATCGCGCAATATCAAAGTCAAAATGATCAATTGATGCAAGTCATCAAGACATTAGCGCAAACTCAGATCAATGATGGTTCCCGTCTCATTCAACAGTTTAAAGACAACACTGCATATTTTGCCCAATTACAGCTCAAAACAGCAGCTCAAAACATTGAAGTCTTAATGCGTGAAACCTTACTACAAAACCCTGCACACGTACTATCCAAAGGTTATGCCATTGTAAGGCAAAACGGTAAAGCGTTACGCAGTGCGCAGCAATTGGACTCAACAACAACCGCGCAAGACATTCAAATTGAAATGCAAGACGGTTTAATCACAGCCAAAATTCAACAGATACAGGTGCCAACAGATGACTAATGAAACTTTAAGCTTTAAAGATGGCTATGAAATCTTAAAACGAAATGCTGAACAGCTTGAATCTCAACAAGAGCCAGACATTGATAATTTAATGAAAATTGTTGAAGAGTCCATGACCGCCTATAAGGCATGTAAATCACGTGTAGAAGCCGTTCAACAGGCATTGAACGACACATTTAAAGACTAATAGATCTCTTGCGAAAGTCGTTATTGCAAGTTCATCCGGTTTACCAGTGCAGCGATTAAGTTAATGCGTAAACCGAATCTTTTCCGTCTATTTCGATAGCGTTCACTTAGTATTCTAAATCTTTTCAATTGACTGTTAATGTGTTCGATTACAACTCGTATTTTTCCAATCATTTTATTGTAATTTTTCTCAGCATCAAATAAGGGTAAATTCTTCTTTTTCTTTATTGGCATCAATAATTTAAAGCCATCTTGCTCTAACCCATAGTACCCTAAATCGGTCATAACATAGTCACAATGTTTGAATTTCTTAACTGTTTTTCTTGCCAATTTAATATCATGCTGACTGCCAGACGATATATCTACTCCTATGATTTGTTTGCTCTTCGGATGATAGATCACTTGGGCTTTTAACGTATGTTTCTTCTTTTTACCACTGTAGAACTTACTCTGATTTTTTTTTTGGGCGTTCTATTAAACATTCTGTCGCATCAATAATTACCCAGTTAAATTGTTCGTCTGCTGTGGTAAT
>NZ_VOYM01000008.1:0-64567 GCF_013420285.1 Acinetobacter sp. YH01019 | reverse complement strand
GCGCGGTTTTAGAAAGAGTTGTAATTTCTCCAAAAAGATTGAAAACCATTTTAAAGCCTTCGACTTAACCTTTTTTTACATCAATAATGGTTTCATTTAATGTCAGCATACTTTTTGAAACACCACCTAAGAACTTTTAAATTGGTTGCATTAGAAAACTTAAAAAGCGACCTGATACAATTTTTAAAGTGATCATGTTTTAGAACTTTAAAAATGATCAACGATATTAATGACCTTTTATCTTGAGGATAAAATTTTATGGGGCTTTTGATTTTTTTATTGCTAATTGTTGCGCTGATAATTGGGGCAATCATCATTCGCAATAATATTGTCCGCCATCACAATGCAACTATTCGCGCATGGTCTGATGTTGCCAGTTATGAACGGCAAAAAATTAAAATTTTGGATGGATTACAACCGCTTGTTGAACAGTATTCCAGTTTCGAACAAGGTACTTTGGCAAAAGTCACAGAGCTACGTCAGAACATCATGAATTTGAACATCAATTCTACCGATGTCTCACAGCTACAGCATATTGAGGCTTTAAACAAAGAGCTTATGCGCAGCTTAAATGTTGTGGTTGAAAATTATCCTGAGCTTAAAGCCAATGAAATTTATCTAAAAATGATGAATGAAATTGAAGAGCAAAATGAAAATGTCGGTGCCGCAATTACCATCTTTAACCGCAATGTAGAGTTGTTCAATAACCATATTCAGATTTTTCCGAATAATATTATTAACACCTTGTTATTAAGTAAAAAAGCGATTCGCCCTTTCCGCGACCAAGCTGCAAGTCAAAGCTTTGATTACCGTCCAAACTTTTAAGTTTGGGCAGTAATAAAAAATATTAAAAAAATAATGATGAGGTAGTTAGCACCTCCATATACAAAGAATGAAAATAAAATATGCAAAACCAAACGATATACAAAGATGCGTTCGTCGCAGCATTTATGAATCTGTACCAACTGTATCAGACGGATCAAATCTATGCTTGCGCACTAGTTTTGAATAAATTCTTATTGATTGATAATTTAGCCATTTCTACACAGCGCAGTATTTTTGCTGAAGATGAAGATAGCGCTCAGTATCTTACGGAAAATGACCGTTGGAATACTTCAAAGTGGCGGTATCGCGCAACACCTATGCTTGAAAATAGCTCGAATCAGACCAAATCCATATTGTCTGACCATTTGAAGACGCCATACATGATTGATTCAGCCTTACAACACGCACATTCAATCACACAGCAAAACAATCTAGCGATGCTGTTGAGTGCATTTCAGCAAGCTATAATCACATTAAAAAAGAATTTTGCCATCGAAGTAGAGCGTATTTTATTTTTTATCAGCCTACCGACACAGCCTGAAATCGAAATTTCTTCTGCACACTATCTGAATACAACATCCCCATTGCTGCAAAACTTTTTAGATTCAAAACAACAATCCAATATCAAGAGTTTGCCCAAACGTATGAAGCTGACGCAAAGCGATAAAGATATGCTGATCGATTTAGCACAAATTATCGAAATTCAGCCCTACCACTATTTGCAAGTTGCAAATGACGCTTATTTGCTGACGCTAGACCGAAACTACCATGCAACCAATCCTTACATTCAAAAACTAATCGAAAGCATTGTTGCGATGACGTCAGCCCCCGATGGAACATTTGCAATGGAAAAGGATGAAATTTTACAAAGGATTAATCAGTTCTATCACAATGCCGAAGTTTCAACCGATGCCCTATTGAATTAAACATCCAATAAATTTACAGACATAACACCCGACAATGCTAGCGTTTAACAGCAGAATCAAGGAAAATAGTGCACTTTTAGCACTCTTACCATCAGCGAACTGTTTTTTCGCCTTGATCTGGATCTTGTATGAAGTTTGAAAAATTAGCACAGTCGGGGCGTGCTCGCCGCGGCCGTCTGACTTTAGAACATGGTGTTGTTGAGACACCAATGTTCATGCCTGTCGGTACTTACGGTACTGTCAAAGGTATGCTCCCGCGCGACATCAAAGAAATTAAATCCCAAGTGATTTTGGGTAATACTTTCCATCTTTACCTACGCCCAGGCCTCGATGTCATTCGTGAACACGGTGGCTTACACCAATTCATGAAATGGAATAACCCTATTCTGACTGACTCAGGTGGCTTCCAAGTTTTCAGCCTTGGTGCGATGCGTAAAATTAAAGAAGATGGCGTGACTTTCCGTTCTCCAATTGACGGTTCTAAAGTCTTTTTATCTCCTGAAATTTCGATGGATATTCAGCACACACTGAACTCTGACATCGTGATGATTTTCGATGAATGCACACCATACCCTGCAACACACGAAGAAGCACAAAAATCTTTACAGCTTTCTTTACGTTGGGCGAAGCGTTGTAAAACACAGCACCATGATGTGCTCAAAAACCGTAATGCGCTGTTTGGTATTATCCAAGGCGGCATGTATGAAGATTTACGTGATGAATCTTTAAACGGTTTAAAAGAAATTGATTTTGATGGTTATGCCATTGGCGGCTTGTCTGTCGGTGAACCAAAAGAAGAAATGATCAAAGTTTTAGATTATCTTCCTGCCAAAATGCCTGAAGATAAACCACGTTACTTAATGGGCGTGGGTAAACCTGAAGATATCGTTGAAGCGGTGCGCCGCGGTGTCGATATGTTTGACTGTGTGATGCCAACTCGAAATGCACGTAATGGTCATTATTTTGTGACCGATGGTTTGGTACGTATTCGTAATGCGAAATATCGTCACGATCAAAGTCCGTTAGACCCACATTGCGACTGTTATACCTGTACCAATTTTACAAAATCGTATCTGTTCCATCTTGAAAAATGTGGCGAGATGCTAGGTTCAATGCTCGGTACGATTCATAACTTACGTTACTACCTACGTTTGACCGAAGCGATGCGTGATGCACTCGACAACGGTACATTTGATGACTTTGTTGAAGACTTTTATCACCGTCGCGGTATGAAAGTACCACCTTGTCCACAAGATTAATTCTTTCAGTATTTGCGCTGAAGAAAAAGACAAGGTAAATTGCTGAACAAGTCCAATTTACTTATCAATAATTTGATAACCAGTTTTTTAGTTTAGGAAAATAAAATGAGCCTTTTTATTTCTACTGCTCACGCAGCAGGTGAAGCTGCACAGCAACCAAGCATGATGGCAAACCTGTTGATGATTGCTGTATTCGTGGCGATTTTCTACTTTTTGATTTGGCGTCCTCAATCAAAACGTGCAAAAGAACATCGCGCACTTGTTGACAGCCTTGGCGTTGGCAGTGAAGTTGTTTTTGCGGGCGGTTTAATGGGTAAAATCACAAAAATTGAAGGTGATTTTGCAGTCGTTGAACTGAACCGTGGCGTAGAAGTAAAAGTACAACGCGCAAGTGTGATTTCAGTTCTTCCTGAAGGCACGCTCAATAACCTTTAATCAAAAAATAAGTCGTGCACTCGCACGACTTTTTTCATTTTAAGAAGAAAACGAATGCGTTACCCAGCATGGAAATATCTGCTGATCCTAGTTGTTCTTGTGATCAGTACATTATATGCCCTGCCAAGTTTGTATCCTGATGAACCTGCTGTTCAAATTTCAGGTGCCAAAGCCGGTACCCAGATTGATCAAAGCATCGTACAAAAAGCAGAGCAAATTTTAAAATCTGAAAATATTGCCAGTCATGACAATAGCTTCACCAACAATGCCGCTTTATTGCGTGTCGATTCTAGCGAAATACAGTTAAAAGCCAAGGAAGCATTACGTCGTGGTCTAGGTGATAATTACGTCGTTGCATTGAACCTTGCCCCTACAACTCCAGAATGGCTACAAAAAATTGGTGCAAAACCAATGAAATTGGGTCTGGATTTACGTGGTGGGGTACATTTCCTACTCGAAGTGGATATGGATAAAGCCATTTCACAACGTATGGAAACCTCTGCAGCGGACTTACGCCGTCAATTACGTGATAACAAAATTAAATTCAACAGCTTAACGTTAAATAACAACACCATTACCATGCAGTTTGCAAATAATGATGATCGTTCTGCTGCTATGGATTTCCTACGTCGTAATGGTAACGAGTTTACGCAGCAAGCCGTTGCAACCACTGATGGTTCGACACTACGTTTAAACTATACTGACGCACGTCGACAAGAAATTCAGTCTTATGCCGTCAACCAAAACTTAACCACTTTACGTAACCGTATTAATGAGTTAGGTGTGGCTGAAGCATTGGTACAAACCCAAGGTAGCAACCGTATTGTGGTTGAACTTCCGGGTGTACAAGATACGGCTGAAGCAAAACGTGTTCTTGGTCGTACAGCAAACCTTGAATTCCGTCTCGTTTCCGACTTAAACGATCAATACATTGACCCATATACAGGCCAAGCTACCGGTTCATTACCACCGGGGACTGAAGCCTTTGCTTATGAGTCTCTCGATAGTGGTCGTCAATTATTGCTGAACCGCAACCGTATTCTAACCGGTGAACGTGTACAAAACGCATCTTCTGGCTTTAGCCAAGATACCGGTGGTGCTGAAGTAAATATTACTTTGGATACTGCTGGCGGCAAGTTGATGTCTGAAGCGACACGTAATGCTGTTGGTAAACGCATGGCGGTATTGTTCATTGAGAACAAACAAAAAATTAGCTATGTTCCAGACCCTGTGACAGGCACACAAACTGAAGTCCGTACACCGTATACAGAATCTGTCGTCATTAATGCGGCAACGATTCAAGCGGTACTTGGTTCACAGTTCCGTATTACTGGTCTAGATTCACCACAAGAAGCAGCTGAACTTGCCCTGATGTTACGTGCTGGTGCACTTGCTGCGCCAATGTACTTCGTTGAAGAACGTGTGATTGGTCCAAGTTTGGGTCAAGAGAACATTGATAAAGGTGTTCTTTCAGTCCAAATTGGTTTCATCTTGGTTGCAATTTGGATGGTGGTATTCTTCCGTCTATTCGGTTTAATTGCCAACTTTGCACTTGTGGTTAACCTTGCCATGATCCTAACGATTATGTCTTGGATTGGTGCTTCTCTTACCCTTCCGGGTATTGCAGGTATCGTGATTACCATTGGTATGGCGGTCGATGCCAACGTACTGATTTGCGAGCGAATACGAGAAGAAATGAAATGGGGGGCCTCACCAAAACAGGCCATTGTTGCGGGTTATGATCGTGCATATAACACCATTTTTGACTCCAACTTAACCACCTTCCTCGTTGCATTCATTCTGTTTGCAATTGGTACAGGCCCGATTAAAGGCTTCGCTGTTACCCTCATGATTGGTATCGTTTGTTCAATGTTCACTGCAATTACAGTAACACGTGCAATCGTACAGCTGATTTACGGTAAAAAGCGTAACCTGAAGAAGTTGAGCATTTAGGAGATCGATGATGACTGAAAATACTCAACCGAAACAATACGGCCGCCCGGACAATGAACGGATTATTCCGTTCATGAAAATTGCCAAGCCGGCAGCAATCATTTCAATCCTTCTAACCATTGCCAGTATCTTTTTTATTAGCACCAAAGGCTTAAACCTCGGTTTGGACTTTACTGGTGGTATTGCGGCGGAATTAAACTACAGCCAACCAGTGAAATCATCTGATGTCACTTCGGCACTGACCCAAGCTGGCTTTAAAGATCCTGTGGTACAAACCTTAGGGTCTGACCGTGACCTAATGGTTCGTATGCCGGTACAAAAAGATGTTGAAGCTGAAGACTTAACCAAGGCGATCACTTCTGCTGCCCAATTACCGGGCAATAAAGCCGAAGTGAGTAAAATGGATGTGGTTGGTGGCCAAGTGGGGAATGAACTGTATGTTCGCTCTGCGGGTGCAGTCGGCCTTGCACTGATTCTGATGCTGGTCTATGTCACCATTCGCTTTGAGTTTAAACTTGCGATGGGTGCAGTACTGTCGTTATTCCACGACATTATCGTGACCATTGGTATTTTTGCCATGATGCAATGGCCATTTGACCTCACCGTATTGGCTGCATTATTGGCAATTATTGGTTTCTCACTCAACGATAACATCGTGGTCTCGGACCGTATCCGTGAAAACTTCCGTAAGATTCGTGGGGCTGAACCACTGGAAGTTGTAAACAGTGCATTGACCGAAACGCTGCGCCGTACCATTCATACTTCGATGACTTTATTACTTGTTGTCGTGGCGATGATGGTTTTAGGTGGCGACGGTCTAAAATGGTTCTCTGTTGCCATGTTCGTCGGTGTATTTGTGGGTACCTATTCATCTATTTACATTGGTACTGCATTTGCTTTATGGCGTGGCTTGAACCGCCAAGACTTTATTGTGCAAGTGAAACCTGAATTTGAAGATGAGCAAGAGATTCCATAAGGAATTTCCCTTTCTCTTTTCCAAATAAAAACCCATCTTCGGATGGGTTCTTTATTGACTCAAATGTGCATTCGGATTCTAACGACAAATCATAAAAGCCCAATAAGTTGAAGGCTAAAGCGTTGAGAGTATACGCAGCAAATAAACTTCTTATTTATTAACCTGCTGACTCAACTCTTATTCAGTTAAAATTTAACAAGATCACCTTTTAATGCAACACCTGCAATCGCTGTACCTTTGGCACATTTGTATGTCGTCGTGCTACGGGTTTCATTTGACTTATAGAAGCTCACTAAGTTAGTGACAGCATTTGCACCATTAGCTTTTGCGGTATTTTGGAATTGAATCAATGCAGAACGTAATACATGATCACATGAAGTTTCTGCAGATTTAGCAAAACCATTAGTTTTCTTATTGGTCACAAGACCTTTTTTAATCACATTTCCACCAGATTTTGTTCCCGCCAAATAAAATTTAACAGAACCATCTAGCGTGCCATCTGCAACGGCACGATCTACAGCTTGTTTAAAATTAAAATCATGCATTTGGTCAGCTGCTTGTGCTGATGTAAATACAGCTAGCCCCAGAATAGCTGTGAAGCCAAATTGTTTAATATTCATAGTAATTGCTCTCTAATTTAATTTAACGTTTTTGAAAGTTGTGTAAATACCGAATTATCTAAACGTGCCTTCCATGCCATCGCATTTTTATGAATTTTGTTACCACGTTGATCTAAATTACGACTACCTGTAATTTGTGAACTGACTTGATTGCCTGAGATGAGATAGGTCACTTGCAAATAATGGCTACGACGGGTTAAACCCGCAACTACCTTTGTCTGATCTGCCTGTTCAACCACCCAACCAGTGCGCGCATTTTGCCCAACACCCAGTCGAATATTGTTCTCAATATCAGCGGCAGTCGCATGTTTTGCTGTCATCAATTGCCGCTGCGGATAATCGGAAATTTTTACAGTACTACAAGCTGTTAATCCCAGCATACTCACTGCTGATAAGATCAATAGTGTTTGTTTAAACCCCATTTTTTACCCTCTGTTTCAGTTATGGTCTATATTATTTTTTAAAATTAATGATGTATTAATGCCACCAAAGGCAAAATTATTCGTCATAATAATTTTTGCCGACATCGGGCGAATATTGCCACAGATATAATCTAATTCCGCACACGCAGGGTCAATGGTATCTAAATTTAAAGTTGGCACGAATTGATTACGTTGCATCATTTCAATACTGAGCCATGCTTCAATTGCACCACATGCACCTAAAGTATGACCAAAATAGCTTTTTAATGAACTGATTGGCTTTTTACCCAATATACGCGCAGTTGCTTGTGATTCAGCAATATCACCCTGATCGGTCGAAGTGCCATGTGCATTGACATAATCAATATCCGCGGCAGTAAGCTGTGCATCTTTCAGTGCCAGTTGCATACAGCGTCCCATCATCTCAGAATCTGGACGTGTTACATGCTGACCATCGGTATTGGTTCCATAACCAATAATTTCTGCATAAATGTTCGCGCCGCGTGCTTTGGCATGTTCATATTCTTCTAAAATCAGACAGCCTGCGCCCTCGCCCACGACCAAGCCATCGCGTCCAGCATCAAAAGGACGCGGTGTTTTTTCGGGACTTTCGTTTTTACTACTGGTTGCCAGCAGCACATCAAACACAGCAGAACCTGCTGCACTGAGTTCTTCTGCACCACCCGCAATCATGACGGTTTGCTTCCCGTATTTAATCGCTTCGTATGCCTGACCAATTCCCATTGAGCCAGAAGTACAAGCACTAGATGTCGGTAAAGTCAGCCCTTTCAAACCAAAATACACGGTCATATTAACTGCACTGGTATGTGACATCATACGAATATAAGTCGTTGCATTTAATTGACCCATATTGTTATCTAGCAGCATGGCACCAAACTCTCGAATCGCATCGACACTGCCGGCAGATGAACCAAAAGCCACACCCGCTTCACCGCTTTGCAGAATTTCATGATTGAGTAGGCCTGCATCTTCCAACGCTTTTTCTGCGCAGACCACAGACATTAATGCCACACGGCCCATGCCGCGAGTCACCTTGCGGTTAAAGTGCTTGGGTACGGTAAACTTTTCTACAGGACCACCCAGCTTGCTACGCAAATCGGAGTGTTTTTCCCAATCTTGCATGTAACGGATACCGCTTTTGCCTGCTGTAAATTGTTCAAAAATTTGATCTGCGGTCTCACCCAATGAAGTGATGCCTGACATACCTGTAACGACTACACGTTTCATCAAATCAGTCCTCCATTTACCGAAATCACTTGGCGGGTAATATAGCTGGCGTCATCACTGCATAAAAACTTAACCGTTTTTGCCACTTCATCCACTTGCCCCATACGTTGCATTGGGATCATTTTTAGCGCATGTTCTTTAACTTCATCTGTAACCATTTCGGTTTCAATTAAACCGGGCGCTACGCAGTTTACGGTAATTTTCCGTTTTGCTAATTCCAGCGCCAGCGCTTTGGTTGCACCAATTAAGCCTGCTTTGGCAGCGCTGTAATTGACTTGCCCACGGTTGCCCATCACGCCAGAAACTGAAGATAAAGTGACAATACGGCCGCCTTGTTTTAAGCGAATCATCGGCATCATTAATGGCTTAAGCACATTGTAAAAACCATTCAGTGAGGTCGATACCACCTCATCCCAATCGTCATCAGTCAAGGCTGGGAAAGCGCCGTCACGGGTTAAGCCCGCATTGAGCACTGCACCATAAAACGCACCATGCTCGGCCATATCCTGTTCTAAAATTGAGGCTATATTTTCACGGTCGTTTACATCAAACATCAAAACATGACTGCTTTGTCCCATGGCCTGAATTTCTTGCGCCACCTGCTCCGCTTCCTGCTGACGAGAACGCGCATGCACTGTGATATCAAAACCTGCTTTTGCCAATTCCAAAGCAATTGCCTTACCTATACCGCGGCTGGATCCTGTTACTAAAATTCTTCTGCTCACGTTCATTTCCCAATCGCGTCATTCATATTTTCTGGTTCAAATACACTCAGCATGGCGCTAAAGCGATGTTCTTTATATTCAATTTCACAATTAAACTGGCCTAGGCCTTCGTGCAGATAGCTCTGCTCAACTCGAATACGCACGGTGCTGCCCAAAGCGAAATATGGACATGGCAACTGCATTTTACGCGTACCCAATAAAAAGCCGACTTTAGGCGGCAAGCCTTTCGTTTGCCCTTTATGCCCCGCATAGGCACTGATGGTTTGCGCCATTAATTCAATGCCGCTCCATGTCGGCAAACCTTCTGCTTCGCAAAACATCAACTCAGGTCGAATCTGCAATTCTGCAATGGCATAGCTGTCATTGGCTTCAATCAAATGATCAACAAAAACCATTGGTTGTTCATGCGGAATAAACTGTACGGCATCCATCATGGCAAAACGGTTCCTAAAATTAAACTGATATTGCTGCCGCCAAAGGCAAAGGAGTTGCTCATTACATAATGCATCGGCTGCACTGCATGGTTATCCAAAACATAATTCTGCTGGGCCAAAGCAGGGTCTAGTTCAGCCGTATGATGCAAAGGCAGCCACGACTGATCCAGCAAAACCTGCTGACAGATAAAGGCTTCAATTGCACCTGCTGCACCTAAGCAGTGACCCGTTTTGTGTTTGGTGCTGCTCAGTGCAACTGGATAATCGTTAAAAACGGTCTGCACCGCTTTAATTTCCATGGCGTCATTTTGCGGAGTGGATGTGCCGTGCAAATTTAAATAACTAATTTCACTGGCTTTCAGGCCTGCACTATTCAAGGCTTTTTGCATCGCTTCTGCCGCACCTTGCCCTTCTGGATGCGGCGCAGAAATATGCCATGCATCCATCGATTCACCGCTAGACAGCAACATCACTGGAGCCAAGTCTTTAGACAATAAAAATAATGCCGCTGCTTCACCAATATTGATACCGTCACGCTGTGCACCGCAAGGCTGACAAATACTGCTGGACAGGCTTTCTAGGCTATCAAAGCCATTTAAAGTTAACTTGCACAATGTATCTACACCTCCCACCAATACAGCATCTGCCAGATCTGCATTCAGCAGGCGCTGCCCTGCTGCCATAGCTTTGGCTGCCGAAGAGCATGCCGTAGAAATGGTATATGCAGGGCCATTCCAGCCCAAATACTGCTGCAATGATTTGGCTATGCAGCCCATTTCCTGTTTCTGATGGCTAATCGGCTCCGCAGAACACTGCTGGAAATGTGCCTTTAATACTGGCTCATTATCAACAATACCTGACGTAGATGTCCCGACAATAACCGCAAGGCGCTGCTTTGCAAATTGCGCGGTATAGGTGCGAATATCTGCCTCTATTTGCCGCAAAGCCGTTAAAGCAAATCGTAAATTACGCGAATCTGCAGACTGTAAATATTCAGGTATGTTTTGCACTAAGGATGCAGCAGAAGCCCCCACCCAAACCGTGCGCTCTGCGATTAAATCTTGACGCTGCGTTAATGTATTGTCTGCTGTGCACAGTGCATTTTTCAATTCACTGGCATTTTCCCCCAAAGCAGACAAAGCCGCGCTGAACTGTATCCCCACAGCAGAATGGCGCATGATATTGTTATTGGTCACTCTCGCCTCGATCATCTTCCAAAGTATTGCTCACCGCGCTGATTACCATTTGATACGGTACTTGCAGGTTATTCAGTTCAACTGCTCCCTCTAGCGGCTGAATGTTTAACACGGGCTGCTGATTGATATATACCACACCATCTTTTTGCGTCACAGCGGTTTGCCCTGCATGTAATGACATAAACTGTGGATAGGTTGCGTACAAAATATCCCGCACGACATAGTCAAATGGCAAGTATTTCATGGCATCAATACGCTGCTCCACCCGAACCTGCTGTCCATCAAAACTCAGTTTAAACAGCTGCTGCCCAGTCAAGCTCAGCGCCAGCATGTCCAATTGCTGACCGCTTTGCTGCTGATACAGTAAAAAACTGAAGCCATGTTCTTTCCATTGCACTTCAATTTGATCTTGGCGCTGATAGCTTTGCGCTGTCCATTGCGGCGCAGATAAGCCTTGCGCCTTAGGCAGAATTTTAGGCGCCAAGCTTTGACAGCCGCTGCACAAGACAGCACCAGCCAAAACTAAAGCAGTGATTTTAGCATTTACATTAAGTGCCATCTGTCATAGTTTCCCGCATTTTCGCTTCGCGGCAATATTCCGCCAATGTACTCAAACGCTGCTTGGCATTGTGATAAATCGGGTTTGTTTCATCCCACGCATAGCCTGCCAAAAGCGAAGCAATCATACGGCGGATTTTTTCATCTTGGTTCTTTGAAAATACCACATCTTGAAATTCGCCTGTATACCAAGACTCCACATAGGCGCGGAACACTTGAATACCTTTGCGAAGTGGTTTTTCATACTGCGCCATCCAATCCACAGGCTGTCCTTGCAATACTTGATCAACCAAAGGAATGGCCAAGCTGGAAGATTTCAGCGCAATGGTCACCCCTGATGAGAACACAGGATCTAAAAACTCGCCCGCATTGCCGAGCAAAGCATAATTATGTGAAGCTAGCTGTTTAACATTGGCAGAATAACCGACCAATGTACGTACAGGCGTATCATGTTTCGCATTGCGCAGCACTTTAGACAAACTCACATCATCCGCCAAAATGCGTTTTTGCAATGCTTCTAAATCATAATCTGGACTGCCGTCATAACCGTATTTTTCAAAAAAGTCTTGTTCTGCAACCACACCAAAAGATGAACGTCCATCAGCAAAAGGAATCAGCCAATACCATGCACGATGATCTTTTTCATGTACCGCAATCAAGATTTTTTCACGGTCAAATTCTGGATCATCCAAAATACCGTCTTCAATATGCGTAAATACGGCGCGGCGTACAGGGAAATCTGACGGGCTTTCTAAATCTAAAAATTTAGGCAAAATTCGGCCAAAGCCGCTGGCATCCAGCAGGAACTTGCCTTGAATTTGATAAGGCTGACCTTGTTCATCTTTAACCGTTAAAATAGGATGAGCGCTGTCTACATCGACAGCGGTCACTTCATGACCAAAGCGGATGTCTGCACCCATTTTGCCAGCTTGCTGCGCCAGCAGATGGTCAAAATTGGCACGGCGCACTTGCCAAGTAGTGCCCGGGCCTTCACTAAATTTTTGAGTAAAATCGTAGAAACTGCACTGCGGGCCTTTTAAGAAAGCGGCGCCGTTTTTAAATTGAAATGCATATTCTTCGACATGCTCACGCACCGTCTCCAGCAAACCAGCTTCCTCTAGAAACACCATAGACTGCGGCAGTAGAGATTCCCCAATTGAAAAGCGCGGAAAATATTGTTTTTCGATCACCGTCACTTGATAGCCTTTTTGACGCAGCAAGGCTGCTGCCGAACTGCCCGAAGGCCCCGCGCCAATAATTAAGACATCTGTGTGCTGTAGTGTGCTCATTGCACTATTACCTTTTTACTCAGCTCTTTGGCTGATATTGCTGAACCACAACATGTTCTGCATCGGAAGATGTAAACAATGTTGCATAAATAAATGAAAAAATGACCCCCAGCAGTACCGTCAAGCCAAAGCTGTGAATGGCATAGGTATGGCTAAAGGACAAAAGTCCAAATCCAAAGAAAGTCGACATCATACATAGAAACAGCGCCATGCCGACCACTTGCGGATGGTCGTGCCCATGACGGTAGAAAATCGCATAGTCCACGCCAATGCCGATAATCAGGAAGGTACCCATAATGCTGAACAGATTAATTTCTACGCCTAACCAAGCTTGTATGGCAAAGGTCGTCATCAGCGCCATGGTCACCGGCAGCACCAGCGGCAAGATGGATTTTTTCCCATATAGCAGGCCTAAGCCAATGGCTAAAATTGCCAAAGCGCTCAGCAGCAGCCACTGCGCTTGTATACGATGCTGCTGAAATAGCTCAGACAGCTGATTAACTGGCCGCAGCAGTTGCACATTGTGATTGCTTAATTTTTGCAAAGCGGCCACATCTTGTACATTTTGCAGCATGACTAAACGCTGGGTAGAACTCATCTGTAAAAAATGCAGCGGATGATCTTGAAGCACAGCATCACTCAGCAGCGGCTGATGCTTCAAGTTTGCCTGCCAATTCAGAACGTCAGATTCATTCAGCTGCAGCACCTGCGCATAATCACGCAAGGCCTGCTCAGGAATGGCCTGAAGCATAGCCACATTCTGCTTTTGCTGCACCAGAGGCGGCACCCACTGACCCAGCGCCTGTACCGTATCTAATTTCCCAGCCTGCTGCAATACAGATAGCTGATCCAATAAGTGCTGTTCATTGCGTTCTAATTCTGCAGGTGTTTGACCTCGCACTACAAAATAATCACTGCCCTGCTGCTGCATAAAACGTTCACGTACGTACTGATCTTCCTGTTTTAAGCGTTGATCCATACTTTGCAAATTACGGATGTCATCATTGCTTTTTAAGAACAGTAAGCTGCTGCCAGTCACTGCAACAATCAGCGCCATCAAGACATAGCGTAAGCGATTGCGCGCTTGAATGTAGTTGCGCGCATGACCAATAAAACTCAGCATGCGAATTGCAGGCTCGGCATTTAAAGCAGGCAAGCATGGCAGCAGTAAAATACTGGTAATCCATGCCGCAGTCAGTCCGACCATAGAGAACACTGCGATCTGCTTAAAGCCCGGAAATGGCGTAAAGCTCAGCACCACATAAGCCAGCAGCGTTGTCATCAGACCTACAAATAGGCTTGGCAATAATGGCTTTAAAACGGCAAAGCCATCAATTTTACGATGCTGCGACTGCATGGCCATAAAGTAAAATGAAAAATCCACACAGACGCCAATCAAACTGGCGCCAAAGACCAAAGTCATTAAATGAATTTCGCCAAAAATACTGTAAGTCACAGCAAAAGCAACCAAGCTTCCTGTGCCCACAGCAACTATTTCGGTCAGCATGGGGCGGATAGAACGGAAGCCAAACCATACCAATAGCAGAATACCGATGGTTGAACCGACACCAATCGTCGAAATTTCTTCTTTCGCAGAGTTTGTACCAAATTGCGCAAACAGCAGTGTTCCTGTCCAATGCGGTGTGACCTGCAATTGACTCAGCTGTTGATTGATCTGCTGAATAAAAGCATCGGTCTGCTCTTGATAGGCAATGCTGTAAGGACTGTTCTTGAGCTGCAATACCACCAATCTAGAAATGCCCTGCTCATCGCGCTTGGTGGCAAAGCCTTGTTCTAGGCTAATATCCGAATTGTTCTGTAACGCGCTGAGCCCCATTGCATAACGTGGAAACAGCAACAGCGGATCACTTTGCAGCATTTCTGCCGTGACCGGCATGCCCGGACTCATCAATTGCAATAAGCCCTGCTCTGCTAATGCCACATAATCTTTGTGCTGCAGCAGTTCACGGTCGCTCTGGGTTAACAGCCCTGCCTTGTACTGATACAGCAGTTTGGCAAATTTGTCATAGTCTAGCTGAGGGCGTACAGGCTGAAATAGCTGGCTTTGATTAGCCTGTGTTTTCAGTAATGTTGTGGCTTGATCCAGCTGCTGATCATTTTGAGCATCCAGCACCACAAAGACTTTGTCATTCAGCTGATTGCTGACATAGTTCTGCGCACGCTCCAGATTCGCATCTTGATGTGTTTCTGGCAGCAAGGCAAAAATATTGGTCTGAATTTTAATGCCATTGTTCAGCCATGCCGTAGCTAAAACGACTGCAATGACACAGAGTATGACCAGCCAAATGGCGGTAAATTTATTTTGCCAATTGGAAAAGCGCATTTTCCGCAGCCGTTAAAGTTTGAGGTTGAGCGCTTTGCTGACTAAAACGGATGACCGTACTGTTATTGGCCTGTTCCTGAATCACAATGCGGTTCACATAACGCTGACCTTGAGCATCAACACGGACAAACAGTTTTTTAAATAAACTGCTCTTTGGCGTCAGCACCACATTCCACTGTGCAGGACTGTAATTGGCTGAAACCACATTAAAGTTTTTTGCCAGTGCAGTTTCATTACCAGACATCAGCTGTAAAAACATGGTCGCAACAGAACCATAAGGCGTTTTATCAACTGCAATTTGACTTGAAGTGCGCTGTGTTTTTTGCACCAGCTTACGCGGTGTCACGATCAAATCTGCTTTCACTGGGCTTTGAATTTGCCAAAGTACGCCCTGATTTTTACTGAACAGCACTTCGCCTTTCGAGACATAGGTTTTATTCAGCGAAGCCAATTTTTTCTGTTGTTCAAAATTGGCGCGTACCATTGGTGTAGCCGCCAATTGCGAAAATACCTGCTTCAATTCAGTATTCTGCGCATGACCTGCAGATGTCATCACAGCAGAAGCTGTAATCAAACACAGCGGCAATGCTGCTTTAAAAATAGGAGATCGAATATTCATCCTACTACTCCGCTTTAAATTCAGACCATGCATTTAAACAGTCCAATAAAATTTGAGGCGACTGGTAACACATTTCACGTGTTGCAATCTGCACTGCCACTTGCGTGGTATAACCTTTGGTCAGTCGTCTGCCCGAAACTGCGTCAAAAATCTGATACTCAATTTTCAGACGGTTTTCCCATTCTTTTAAAATTGCGCGTACACGGATTTTTTGTTCAAATTCGATGCCCTGCACATAGCGCACATGGCTTTCAATCACTGGCCATGCGTAGCCTGAATCACGCATTTGCGTATAGTTATAATGAAACTGATCCAGCAGCTTGCAGCGGGCAATTTCAAAATATTTTAAATAATGCCCATGCCAAACCACATTCATGGTGTCTACATCATGAAAAGGCACATCAATAATCACATCTGCATGCATCGCTTTATCCTTGGCTTATACAGCAATGCTGTTCAAAAGTTCTAAATCTTCAAAACGGTTGACCAACGCCTGCAGCTCGTTCTGTAAAGGGCGATCTTCCTCTACATAGTTGAAGCTGTGAAGCACCCACTGTTGAAATGCTGTTAATACTGGACTGAGTTCTGTATCTAAGCCTTTCAATTTCACCGCCTGAACCGCAGCACAGCTCAATGCCGCCATCACTTGTTCAGTCAGCGTAATCACACGGCTTGCATCACGCGCTGCAATGGTTCCCATGCTGACTTTGTCCTGATTATGACATTCAGTTGAACGAGAAAAAATGGATGCCGACAAAGTCTGTTTCAGCGCTTCTGCTGTCCATGCCGACACCCCAATTTGCACGGCTTTAAAACCATGATTCAGCGGCAGGCGTTCTGGGCTTGAACCCGTCAAGTTGCGCGGCAGGCCGTTATTCATCTTGTAATCGACCAATTGCGCAAGCTGACGGTCCATCAAGTCTGCAATATTGGCAATCATGATTTTTAAACTGTCCATAGCCTGTGCAATATGACCGCCATAGAAATGTCCACCATGCAGTACACGCAAATTCACCGGATCAATCAATGGATTGTCACTGCTGGAATTCAGCTCATTTTCAATAAACTGGCGCAGCCACACTTTTGAGTCTTCAAACACACCAATAATATGAGGCGCACAGCGTAATGAATAGCGGTCCTGCAGGCGTGAACTTTGGTGCTCGGTTTGCACTTGGCTGTTCAGCCATACACGTAATTGCGCGGCAATCTGCTGCTGACCAGGATGCGGTTTTTGCGCAAACAGTACTTCATCAAAATGGCTCGGATTACCTTCCAGCGCCAAGACATTCAATGCTGTCACCATGGTGCTGGCCAAAGCAATCTGTTCTGCTTTTTTATAGTTCAGGCAAGCAATGGCGGTCATCACAGCTGTACCATTCATCAAGGCCAAACCTTCTTTGGGACGCATCACCAAAGGCTGCATGCCTTTTTCGGCATAGATCTCTGCAATGGGTACAATCTTGCCTTGGTAATACACATCACGCTCACCTACCAGCGCACCCGCAATATAAGACAATGGCGTTAAATCACCGCTTGCGCCGACAGAGCCTTCAGATGGAATAACTGGAATCACATCTTCATTCAGCATCCACGCCAGACGCTGCAGCAAGGCGTGCGATACACCTGAATAGCCACGTGCCAGCGAACATAAACGGACTGCAACCACTGCGCGTGCCGTGATTAAATCCAAATTTTGGCCCATGCCACATCCATGAAAGCGAGACAAATGCAAAGGCAGTTCATTCACTTGATGCGGTGGAATTTCCACAAGGCAAGAATCGCCATAGCCTGTGGTTACGCCATAAATAACACCTTCATCCTGCAATAACTGATCGAGAAAATCTGCGCCGCGCTGAATCAATGCATTCCACTCATCTGAAGCAGGCAGTGCTACTTGATGTTCTTTACGCGCAACAGCTACAATATCTTCAATGCTGAGAGCGAATTCCCCAATCGTTAACACAAGACTTATCCTTTATTCCAAAAATTATAAAAATTAAACCATTGATACGGCGCACGCATGCAATGCTGTTCCAGCAGCTGCACATATTGCCGTGTGGTCTGCTGCATAGCTTGCATGCGCTCTTTACGTGGCCAGTTCAGCTGATCTGCTACTTTATGAATATGCACTTCAAAATGTGCTTGCACCCGATAGCAAAACACCGCCAATACAGGTGCTTTCAATAAACTTGCCAAAATCCACGCGCCTTGCGGCCACAGCGCCTGCTCACCTAAAAACTCAACAGGCTGAACACGGCCAGACTGCACAGGCACACGGTCTGCAGCCACAATCACCCACTCGCCTTGATCCAGCTTATCTTGTAAAATCAATGCGGTTTCTATACCCAATTCATCTACCGAAACCAAATTCACATCGGCATGCTCATTCAGCTTCTTTAAAAATTCATTAAATTTTGTCGCATGCTTTTGATAGACCAGCACATTAATTTTTTGCGTATGTTCAGACTTCACCGCACGCAGCAGCTCAATATTGCCAAAATGTGAAACAACAATCACTGCGCCTTTTTGGTAATGCGCACGGAAATGTTCATGCCCATGCAATTGCAGTTCCTGCTCAGCCACATTGCCCAACCAGCCTTCAATTTTGTCTAAGATGCATTCGCCAAACTGCATTAAATGCGTATAGGTCTGCCCCATATGCGGATCAGATGCAAAAGGTGATTGACTGCCTGCAAAATGATGCAGCTTTTTTAAATACAGTAAAGAAGCTTGGCGTGCTGTGTTTGAAAATAGCCAATACCACAAGATCACAAAATACAGCACCAATCTGCACAGCCAGCGTCCGCCCAAGCGGTAAAAGCCCAGCATCAGCATCAGTGGTAACATGCCGCCACGCTCTTTGATGCTGCTCCATTTGGGAGTGCTTTTTTCTGTCTTTTTTTGCTCTGACACGCTTAGCCTTTCACTTTGTAATACAGCAATTTGGGTAAGCGCAGCAGCATGCCACCCAATAAACGGCTATGCGCGCGAGCCATCCCTAAATTATCTCGCCAGACATTAAAATGCGAAATACCGTCTTCAGGATAGATGACCCGAGTAGGCACATTCACAAAATGTACATTTTCCCATTTCAAGCGCACCAAAATTTCTGAGTCAAAGCCCATACGCGGCTGAAATTTAGCACTATTCAATATTTTCACTGTCTGCGCCAAGGGATAAACTCGAAAACCGCACATACTATCTTTAATTTCAAAAGATAGGCTGTTTATCCAAACCCAAATATGTGTTGCATAACGACCATATAAGCGTTTTTTCGGAACAGTCGCATCAAATACAGGCTGACCAATGACCATCGCTTCTGGATGCTGCGTCGAGACATCTAAAAAGTGCTGAATATCATTCCAGTCGTGCTGACCATCCGAGTCTAATTGCAAGGCGTGACTATAACCCTGCTTATATGCATGCTGCAGCCCCGTCATGACTGCCCCGCCTTTGCCTTGATTGACTTCATGCTCAACCAAATCCAGTAAAGGGTTGTCTGCAGCCAATGACCGCAGCACCGCTGTACATTCAGCATCACTGCCATCATTCACCATAATAATAGGCAGCTGAAAAACGTTTAGATGTGCAGTTAAGGCCGCCAAATAATGCGGATGGTTATAAACTGGAATTACAAAGCAATGCTGCATTCTTATATCCTCGGCCTATTCTTCTGCCGCTGAAACAGCAAACAGCAGCCGCCCAGAAGCCAATGTTTTATCTTGTTGTTTCAGCTCAAAACTGACTTTGTGCGCCTTTCGCACTAAGGATAAATCCACACATTGATAAGGACGAATTAAGTCCTGAAATTTTAACTGCTCAAAACCATTACACCATTGCAAATCTGCCCAATGCTGCTTTGCAAAATGCTGAATGAAGCCAATTTGACCAACGCCTGGGTAAATTGAAAAATTCGGGAAATGTCCCTTAAAACATTCTAACTCAGGACTGAATTCCAGCGCTAAATTAAGCTGCTCATCATGTATCTGCTGTGTCAAAACCACAGGCAGCTGCATCGGCTGAAACAAAGACTTTAAATACTGCTTATTGAGTTTAGATTGCGCATTTTGCGGCATCAGGGACAAGAAGCGCCATTGCCGCGGAATGGCAATACTTTCCAGCTTTTCACTTAATTGTTTTTTCAGCTGCGCTACGAATGCCGCTTTGCCCATTTCCTGCACATGCTGACGCGCTTCATCCGTCAGCACAGCCACCGTGGCTAAAATTTGACGGTGCTCTTTTTCATACACCAAAACGTGACATTGCTCTACAGCCGCTAAATCCGCAATTTTAAGTTCAATTGCATCGAGGCTTAAACGCTTTTCTTCCAGTTTCACAATTCGGTCTAAACGGCCCAGCAAACGAAATGGGCTCTTAGAGTTCGTCATTTCTATCAGTTCGACTTTATCACCCGTCAAAATCCAGTCTGTGCTAAATGCATGATTGGTTTTGACCGCCAATTCTTGCTGTTCCTGAGCCTGAATATCGACATTAGCAAAGGGAGTCCATAAGGCATCATCCTGCTGACGGTGCGCAATTCCGCCTGTTTCAGAACTGCCAAATACTTCTGTAATGGGACTGTTCAGATATGGGCGGACACCCGCATCCAGCTTGCCGCCAGAAGAATATACCGTAATACAGTCTTGCAGCAGTACATCCTTGGTCCAGCGCTTGAGCAAGGCTGGGCTGGAAATTACATAGTTTGGCAGCTGTAAATGCGCGATTTTCTTTTGAATATCAGCCACATCTTCAGGAAAAGCCAATTGCTTTTGATAAAAACTTCGCCCGCTCGCCAAAGGCCACAGCAGTTTAAACAATAAGCCATATATATGCTGATGACTGACTGTTGCAATTGCGACGGCCTGTTCGGGCAAAGCAAAGCTGGCATCTAGGCCGCAAACTTCATTAAACAATTGCTGTAAGGTACGAGGAATTTTTTTCGGTTGGCCTGTAGAGCCTGAGGTATAAAAATACACCTGCGCGTGATTTAAAAAGGCATCATCAAATTGAAAAATTTCTTGATGTTTTTTATCTGAGATTTCACTGCGTTTTAGAAAATAGATCTGCTCGGCAGCCAATTCTTTTTCTAAATCACTGACACGGTTTGGTGGCAGCAAGACCTGTTTTTTTGCCTGCAAGGCTGCAAATAGCAGCACCAAAAATTCATAGCTATCTTGTTCCCACAGCGCCCAGACAGCTTCAGATGACATGCGGATCTGAGTTGCCTGCAATGCAACATCCTGCCAAAAGTCCTGAAATGAAATTTCACGCAGATCGGACTGAATACATAAAGTTCGGGATGAATGCTGATGGTGCTGAAAATGACAAGACATAAATGTTGTTTCTAAACCGTGATTATTTTCTAAATTAAAAAAATGAAAATGACGCTATTTTTGCGCCTGATGCAATCGCTGCTGACGTTTACGCAGCAGGTACTCTCCGAGCAATAAAATACCCATCAACACATAGGAAATAAAACCGTTATACAGCACCCAAATCTTCATTGGCGCAAAATACACCGTCCATAATGCAATCAGCGCATTAACCGCAAAAAAAACGCACCACACTTTGGTGACTTGACGTGTCCAATGCACACCTTCTGGCGGTAAGTCTGGCTCTGCCAACCGCGCAAAGCGCTCAATCATAGATGGCGGTTTGATTAAGGTCATACCGAAAATAATCAAAGCACCCACATTCATGCAGACTGGGTACAGTTTTAGCCAAGCATGATCTTTGAGTATCAGGCTTAGTCCACCGCAGAGTATAGCAAAGCCCGTCAAAGGCCACAGCAAAGCATTGCCCTTGCTGAACATGCGCATCATGCCCAGTGCAATCAACAGCACACTTACCCATGCATAGTGGCCTTTTGCCAAACCATAGCCGACAAAAAAAGGATAGAGAATCAATCCGATTACTGCTATCCCTTTAAAAACTGCATTCATTCAGCTGACATATTCTGAATGACGACTACAACGTCCTGTACGGTGCGGACGTTTTTAAAATCTTCCGG
Source organism: Acinetobacter sp. YH01019 (assembly GCF_013420285.1). NCBI lineage: Bacteria > Pseudomonadati > Pseudomonadota > Gammaproteobacteria > Moraxellales > Moraxellaceae > Acinetobacter > Acinetobacter sp. YH01019. The sequence goes on along the minus strand of NZ_VOYM01000008.1, from coordinate 42,728 downwards.
ATTCACTTGCTTACCGGTTAATTCTTTAATCTTTACGACCAAATCAATCGCATCGATACTGTCTACATCCAAATCTGTTGCTAGATTGGACTCAAGCTGTACATCTTCAGGCGCGATTTCGAACAATTCGTCCATCCATTCGCGCAATTTTTCTAAAACGGTTTCTTGTGCAAGCATAGCAACCTCTTATGCTGTTTTCTGAGCTTCAACCAAAGCCACCAAGCTTTGAATTGATTTAAAGTGTTCTTTGGTTTCTGCAGACTCTGCATTTAAATGAATACCGTAACGCTTTTTCAATGCCAAGCCCAGCTCCAATGCATCAATTGAATCCAAACCCAGACCGTCGCCAAATAACGGCGCTTCTGTTTCAATGTCTGCAATGGTGATGTCTTCTAGGGCAAGCACATCAATAATCATTTGCTTCAATTCATCAGCAAGATTGTTCATTTAAGGATAACTCTTGGTTAAAAAACCGCTGTAATTGTTGATTTAATTGACGTACATTTTTGGGATTGACACTAACATCATCCAATACGTCTTCCACTTGGATCGCATCCAAAACTTTCACGTGAATATGAAAAGGCTGTTCTGGGATGTGATACCACTTTTCATTTTTGGTCAGGGTCGAAGGTGTACATGTAATCAGTACTGGCCGAATTGGTACACCTGCGCGCAAGGCAATATTGGCAGCGCCGCGCTGAAAGTCATTCAGCAGCGTGTCTTTTTCAGTCCGTGTCCCTTCTGGAAAAATCAGTAACGATGCCGCTTTATCCTGCTGCAGTTTGTTCACGCAATCCTGAATAAATTGTTCTGAACCTGCATTTAGAATATACCCCGCACTCTGCACAGGACCTTTGGTAAATGGGTTAGACCACAGCGCCTGTTTGACCACGCAATTTGCCTGTTCCATTAAACCAATTAAAACCACAACGTCAATCAGTGTCGGATGGTTGGCAATCACCAGCTCCTGCTGGCTGTGCTGCAGCTTTTCCAGCCCTTCAACTTCATAGGTCATAATGCCCAGCTTAACCATCATTTCGGTAAAGCCTTTAAAGCTGTGCTTAATGACTTTTTGCGTGCGCTGTATACGCAGCGCCTCATCTTGCGTACTGAGCTTCACCAAAGGTGCAACCAGACCGCCTATGGCAGCGCCGCCTGCGCCAAAACTGGCAAAACTGAAGCCCGTTGCGCCTACACGCCAAACATAATTGGCTTTTTGCTTAATACTTTTTAAATTTAGCATTTGGTCCACGCAGCGCTTTCAGTTTGGCGCTCATCTTGCCAGAAATGATAAAATTGTAATGCTTGCTGAAAATAAAAAGCATCTTGTGTCATGTGCTCAAGCTTTAAACATAAATTTTCAGGCTTTAATGTCACCATTGCCGCCATCGCGAAAGCAACAAAAGGCTGATGCTCAGCATAAATATCTGGTAGCGGTTCATCATAATACACCACCAACACGCGACCACTAAACTGTGCAGTTTTTAGCCATGCATATGCTTCTGTTAATCCATCATTCCATGAACCCGCCAAACTGGTAGCTGGCGTTGATTCTTTACATAAAATTGAATACAGCCCAGACACGGCATTATGCACCGAAGTCGAAAACTGAGTTGGTGAGGGTGTTTGGTCGTTTAACACATCTTCTAATATTTTCAGTGTTTTATGTTCATCACCATACTGCGATACCCAAACGATATAATCAGCTTGCTGTTCTGACAGCGCCTGTATTGCAGTATTCAGCGCCAACTTTGCAATTGGCGACAGCCGGCGCCGCTGCATCGCGGGAATTTTTTCTAAGGCAGGAAATACCTCATCTGCCCGGCTCATCACTAGCCGAGACACATTCATAAGCACCATGCGCTGTATTTCCTTACCCTTTAAAACTTATATTTCAGAATGTTGCGGATTATAGCATTGACATTATTTTTTTTGCATAAAATATAATAAACATTCCTATTATCATATACTTGTACATATATTACAGCTTTATGACAGCAATTTTTAGACATAAAAAAAACCTGCATCACGCAGGTTTTTTTTCAATTTATCAAACTGGAAGTCATTAACTTCCTTGCACCAAACGGCGTGCACTGATAATGCCTGGTTGCTGTTCAAGACGTGCTAACAACTTAGACAACTGTGCCAAACCTTTTACTTCAATCAACAGCTTCATATTAGCAATACCATCACTTTCAGAGATTGTATTCACCTGACGAATATTGATTTGATCAGAGAAAATCACTTGGGTTAAGTCTTTTAACAAACCACGGCGGTCATAAGCTTCAACCACAATTTGTACACTTTGACCACGGGTTGGCTGCATTTCCCAATCGGCTTCGACAGCACGTTCGGGTTCTTGACCAATCATACGCACATAGTCAGGACAAGCGACTTTATGAATACTCACACCACGATTCAAAGTAATGTATCCCGCAATCGACTCCCCATGTACGGGCTGACAGCACTGTGCAACGTGTAATTCCACGTTATCCAGTCCATCAATCAAAATACCATGCGCAGATAAGGTATGACTCGCACGCGGATTCAATGTTGGTTTAAGCACCAGCTCAGGTTCATCCTGATCCAGATGCATATGACGGTTTACCTGATTGATTAAGGCATGCAGGCTAATATCACCATTCACTAAACCAATTAAGATATCCTCGCCTAATTTCACATTGAAATGGTTGCAGTAATCATTCAAATCAATGCTTTTTGGATGAATCGCAAGACGTGATAATTCTTTATTTAGAATTTCACGCCCCACTTCCAAATTCTTGCTACGGTCTTGCTGACGGAACCAATGGCGTAACTTGTCACGAGCACGTGCTGTCTTGATATAACCCAGTGAATTCACCAACCAATCACGGTTCGGCTCACGGTCTTTCTTGGTTAAAATCTCAACTTGCTCGCCAGTTTTTAGCGTATAAGTCAAAGGAACATAGCGTTGGTTTACACGTGCCGCATAGCACTTGTTACCCACTTCGGTATGTACATGATATGCAAAATCTAGAACTGTCGAGCCACGTGGTAGTTCTTTAATATCACCATCACGACTGAACACATAGATTTTCTCAAAATCTTCGAACTCTTGTATTTGTTCAAAGTTTTCCGAGTCTTCTTCATCCTTATGCGCACTAGCATCATTACGTTCTTGATAATGTTCAAGTACCGCACGAAGCGAGTGTAGACGATGATTAAATGAATAATCGGTCGTCTTCGAACCTTCTTTATAGTTAAAGTGCGAACATACCCCAAGCTCAGCTTCTTCATGCATGTTTTTGGTACGAATCTGCACTTCTAGCGATTTATTTTCTGCAATGACTGCGGTATGAAGCGAACGATAGCCATTAGCTTTAGGGTTAGTAATATAGTCGTCAAACTGATGCGGGATGTGACGCCAAATTTGATGCACAATACCCAATGTGTGATAACACTCAGGTACGCTATCCACTAATACACGAACTGCACGAATATCGTAAAGCTGATCAAAACTCAGGTTCTTACTTTTCATTTTTCGATAAATCGAATAAATGTGTTTCACCCGACCATTAATTTCGGCCACGATGTCATGATCAAGCAATTCTTTGCGTAATTTATCGGTTACAAACTGAATATATTGCTCACGCTCTAGACGTTTTTCATTTAATAAAGATGCAATTTCCTTATAACGTTCAGGCGCTAAATAGCGGAACGCTAAATCTTCCAGTTCCCACTTTAACTGTGCAATGCCAAGTCGATGTGCCAGTGGTGAGTAAATGGTTAAAATTTCTCGTGCTACACGTTCTTGACGCTCTTTTGACGAATGCGCCAATTCACGTAAGGCATAAGTACGTTCAGAAAGTTTGATTAATACAACACGAACATCTTCCGTCACCGAAATCAACATTTTATAAATGCCGGTTAAATGTTCACGCTGGTTATTATTAAAATGATCTTCGAGGCGCTTATTCTGCTCAATCAATTCAGAAAGTTTACCCATTGCAAGCGTGCCTTTCACCAAAGCATGAACTTGCTCACCAAACTGGGTACGTACTTCTTCCAAACTGGTTACACCTTCACGCACCGAACGATATAACATCGCTGCGGATAAAGTATCTTCATCTACATACAGATGCGCCAAAATATCCGCCATTTCAATACCGGTATAAAAGGTGTTGGAACGATGACTCACCGTGGTTTCGAGTTCTTTTTGCAAGGTCAGATTCGCAACTTCTCTGAGTTGCTTCAATGGAGCTCCGTCAAACATACCACTGACACGCTCCAACCATTCGGCTAGATCATGCTGTGCTTGCTCGGCATGTTCTACAGTCGCTTCCTGTGACAACTCATTGAGACGTCCAGGCAGCTGTTCACGTACTGTGACCATACCCTACTCCTACTTTTCTACGCTTCATATCTCTAATCGTTTATCTGATTTTCTTTTTCGAACAAAGCAATCGATTCGACATGCCCTGTATGGGTAAACATGTCCATGACACCCGCTTTTTTCAAACGGTAGCCTTGTTGTACCAACATCCCGGCATCACGCGCAAGGGTTGCTGGATTACATGACACATAAACGATTCTATTTGCACCAAATTTGGGCACATATTGCATAACTTCCTCCGCACCGGAGCGCGGCGGGTCAATCAATAATGCATCAAATCCCTGTTTTGCCCAAGAATGATGCGAAAAATCTTTTGTTAAATCTTGTGAATAAAATTTTACTTGAGAAAGGCCATTGTTTTGTGCATTTTCTGCACCACGTTGCACCATTTCCTCACTACCCTCAACGGCAACAACTGAACCAGCCTCTCCCACAGATTTTGCCAGTGGTAAAGAAAAATTCCCTAAACCACAGAACAGATCAAGAACGCGTTCACCCTGTTGTAACTGAAGCAAATCACATGCCAGTTTCACCATTTGTGGATTAATCGTTGAATTCACTTGCGTGAAGTCTTGAGGATTAAAGCCAAATTCTACATTAAAGTCACTTAGACCATAGTGCAGACGCATCGCTGCCGATGGATCATCAACACGGTGTAGGCTATCAGGGCCTTCAGGTTGTAAGTAAAGCTGCCATCCCTTCTGTAACGCAAATTTCTTAAATTGGTTGACATCTTCTGCACAAAGTTCAGCCGTATGTCGAACCAATAGCGCAATCTCTTGATCGCCCATGGCCAATTCAATATGCCCAATGTCAGCCTTACCAGCTAAACGTTGTAATAACTGTTTAAGTGTCGTCAATGAACCAAATTCACGATCAAGCACCATACAACGATCAATCGAAGTCAGTTTATTGGATTGGCTTTCACGGAAGCCCACCACCAATTTATCTTTCGCAGGTAGGTATCGCACGCCGATACGTGCTTTACGACGGTAATCTTCACGCTGTGAACGTAGTGGCGCTAACCATTCTTCAGGTTGAATACCAGCAAAATGTTCAAGATGTGATTTCAGTACTTCTTGTTTTAAACGAATTTGTTCATCTGGATGAATATGCTGCATGCTACAGCCACCACACACTCCATAATGCGGACAGGCTGGCTCAACACGCATCTCAGAGGCGTCGCTTAATAATTCGAGACTGTCGGCTTCTTCAAGACGTTTTACGACATTGGTAATACGCGCGCGTACGGTTTCACCCGGTAAAGCATAACGAATAAACACTTTTTTACCGTGTTTTTCTATAGGATGCTCAGGATGTGTTCCAAAGTGCGCAATGCCACGCCCCTCATGTGAAAGCGACTCAACCTGAAATGTATAAATGGGCTGTTGGGCTTTTTGGGGCTTGGCTCTATGTTTCATGCGTACCTAATGTGTGTGAGATGGGAAATCTGATTGAGTAAATTCGGTACGTTGCGAAGTTTGCTGCCATACCGATAAAAAGTCAGCGTGTTGCGGCTGAGTATTTAAATATTGAATCGTGCTTTGAATCATGTGCTGATGATCATTCAGCAGTAACTGTCCTTTCAACAATAGCCAGCGCAAATATATCAGCCATGTATTCAACACATCACCTTCACAATAGCTGGTCAGCTCCATCCAGTGTTCATTTTGAACATATGCAGGAACATGATAGCCACCGTCACCACGCTTCCCAGGGAAGCCAAGTAAATGTGCTGTATCATCGAGCTTTTGAAAATGACGGCCATGGAACATTGCCATGACATCCATTAAATCAATATGACGATGATGATAACGATTCTGGTAGTTATTATACCGCTTTTGCGTATCAATCTCGCCCTGATCGAACAAACTTGGTGCAGATAAGCCGTGATACATGGCACGAAATAAAATGACCGGTAAATCAAATTGCGAACCATTCCAACTGACCAGCGTTGGGTGACGCTTTTCAAAAATCGAAACGAATTTTTTTAAAATTTCAGCTTCGCTGTTGTCTTCTCGGCTAAATGAAAACAACTTCATGCCTTTTTCATCAATCCACAGACCTGAAATACAAACAATTTCATGCAGCGCCAAACGTTGAAAATCAGTACCCGCTTCTTGACGGCGTAATTTCGTCAACGCAGCGTCAAGATCTGCCTCAGGCAAATCTAGCCCGTACAAATGCGCCCCAGATTTTAAATCGGTGAGTGTTTCGATATCAAAAATTAAAACAGGTAAACGCATGAGTACTCACCAGTGGAATTGCAATCGCAATTATTCAGGATCTACAACAGAGAACAAACCAGTCGACAAATAACGATCGCCACGGTCACAAACGATACAAACAATTACTGCATCTGGGTTTTCTTCAGCCAGTTTAATCGATGCCCACACTGCACCACCAGACGATGTTCCTGCACTGACACCTTCTTTACGTGCAAGACGACGTGCAGTTTTTTCTGCCTCAATTTGTGGAATATCCATAATACGGTCAACGCGTGATGGATCAAAAATTGTTGGCAAATATTCTTGCGGCCAACGGCGGATACCTGCAATGTTTGAGCCTTCAGAAGGTTGTAAACCAACAATTTGAATCTCTGGGTTTTGTTCTTTTAAATACTTTGAAATCCCCATGATGGTACCCGTTGTACCCATTGAGCTGACAAAGTGCGTAATTTTACCGCCAGTTTGTTTCCAAATTTCTGGGCCAGTAGTTAAATAATGCGCTTCCACATTATCCGGATTACCAAACTGGTTGAGTACCAAACCTTGACCATCTTTTTCCATTTGAAGCGCAAGATCACGTGCCTCTTCCATGTTTTCAGATTCAATCAGCTCAGCACCGTAAGCGCGCATTGCATCTTTACGTTCCTGACTTGAGCTTGCTGGCATAATTAATGTCATTTTATAGCCACGCATTGCAGCAACCATTGCCAAAGCAATACCTGTATTTCCGCTCGTCGCCTCAATTAATGTATCACCCGGTTTGATTTGGCCACGCTTTTCAGCTTGCATAATCATGTTATACGCGGGACGGTCTTTGACCGAACCTGCTGGGTTATTGCCTTCTAACTTGGCTAATACTGTTGCTTGAGTGTGACTTGCCAGACGCTGTAAACGCACTAACGGAGTATTTCCGACGTAATGGTCTAATAAAAAATCATCTGCTTGAAAATCAGGGGTTGTGTTACTCATTATGTGTACCTATATCGAGGTGCGCCTATTGTATGAAAAAATACCTGAGCCTGCACCCATTTGACTGGCTTTTTCGTCAAAGTGATTAAAGCGCAATCAGTTTTAAATAATCCATGCTAATATTCGGTGCATAAGGAATAAACTGCTTAAATCATGTCAAATATCAACAAAAAGCTTTTTAAACGCCTGCACTTAAATCATGCTTATGGACAGCTGATTGCACTGATTTTCGTGCCGATCACGATATTGGCATGTGTAGGTGCCATGTTGGTAATTACTGAAACGTCTAATGCAGCAAAAGCGCAGCAACGTCAAATGGCAATTGCAATTTTGACGCGTTATCAGCAAACCTCTGAATCTACCGTCGACCTCCTTAACCATTACCCTTGGCAATTTGACCAAGCTCGTAATGCCATGCAAAACATGCTGAATGAAAAGCATCTGATTCGCGCTGCTATTTTAGATGTACAAGGTCATAACCGCCTGAGCATTGGCTTTCAAGACCAAGACCTTTGGCCTAAATTTGATAATAAAAGTTCTTTTGTCGGTCCAATAGCCCATAACGACAATCATGTTTATGCGCTCAAAATTACAGATGCCAACGAAACGCCTGCTTGGTTATCTATTGAATTAGATAATCAACCACTTCAAATTGCACACTACCGTGTTTTGATTGTCTTAATCGCTACAGGTTTACTGACCTTATTGTTGTTATTGCTGTGCCTGAATTTCTATTCACGTCGCTGGATTGCCCCGATGTATGAAATCCGCATGCAATTACAACGCCTGAATGCAGACACCCTCAATCAGCACATGGTAATTAACAGTACCGGTGAATTACGCTTACTTCAGCGTGACATTGCTAACGTCGTAAAACGCCTGCATTTTAGCTTTTTAGAATTACGTGAGCATACTGAACAAACTGAGGATGATCTACGTCGTACCCTCGATACCTTAGAAGTTCAAAACATTACTTATCGCCAAGCACGTGACCAAGCAATTCATGCGAATCAATCCAAATCGGTTTTCTTAGCCAATATTTCACATGAACTACGCACACCACTCAACAGTATTGATGGTTTTATTCATCTGTTATTACGTCAAGGCAACCTCAGTAATGAACAAAATCTCTATCTACAAACGATTCGTAAATCGTCAGCGCATCTACTCGCTTTAATTAATGATGTATTAGATTTCTCAAAAATTGATGCTGGAAAATTAGAACTCGAAACAGCACAGTTTGACTTAGAAGAAGCGGTCTTTGATGTCATGGATATGTTGTCGCCGTTGGCTGCACAGAAACATATTGATATGACCTTCTACTATGCAGACAACGTCCCGAAATATGTGGTCGGCGATGCCCTACGCTTTAAGCAGATTTTGACCAACTTAACCTCAAATGCCATCAAATTCACTCCAGATGGTGAAATTATTGTCCGTGTGCGTATGGAGCATGATGACATCGGTCAATGCTTACTGCACTTTAGCGTTCAAGACAGCGGCATTGGCTTAAGCGGTACGGATCGTAAAAAACTGTTTGAATCCTTCTCGCAAGGTGATGCCTCGGTCACTCGTCAATTTGGTGGAACAGGACTCGGACTGGCAATTTCAAAACAATTGGTAAGCCTTATGCATGGGCAAATTGGCTTTGAAGACAACCAAGAACGTGCACCGACCGAAAAAGGTTCAACCTTCTGGTTCACTGCCCGCTTTAGTGTCGATGATGATATTGAAATTGTTCATCCACAGTTTAGCCATTTGCAAGTAGTGTCCTATTTAGCACACCCTGCCACAGCGAATGTACTTCGTCATTATTTAGAAGATTATGATGTGCAGCACATTGAAACGCAGTCAATTTTAGATTTGTTTAGCCGACTCAATCAACTGCAAAGCAATGAAAACACTTGGCTGATTGTCGATCATAGTGGTGACTCTGAAGCCTTATTGAAAGAAATTCGTAACCGTTATACCGGCAATTTAGCCATGTACGGTTATCAAATGATGCTTGATCCAAACATGTTGAATGAGTACCGAGCTCGTCCATTGCACCAACCGCTCAGTCGTACTGCGTTAGTTCAACTTTTGAGTAATGAACCATGGTTCGATCAAGAACAACATGAAGAATTCAATGGGCAAGGTTTACACATTTTGGCGGTGGATGATCATCTACCCAACTTAATTGTACTTGAAGCCTTACTTTCAGAATTAAATGTCAAAACCACAAAAGTGCTCAGTGGGCAAGAAGCCATTGAAGTTATTCAATCACGACATGAACAAAATTTATCGGCTTTCGATCTGGTCTTTATGGATATTCAAATGCCAGTCATGTCTGGTATTGATACTACACGAGCGATTCGCTCTTTAGAGTCGACATTTGAAGAACATAAACGCTTGCCAATTATTGCGCTTACTGCTCATGCCCTGTCAGATGAAAAACAAAAGCTGCTGCAAAGTGGTATGGATGACTATGTGACGAAGCCAATTCAGATGGATCAGATTATTCAAATATTGACGCAGTGGACAACAGAAAATTTCAAAAAAGCCAAAGGTTTAGAACGTAACTCTGTCATCGAAGCGTTAGAACCAAGCATTTTAGATTGGCAACAAAGCTTACAATTGGCTGCGAATAAAGAAGATCTTGCGATCGATTTACTAAAAATGCTGGTGGACAGTTTTGAGCAAGAAAAAACTGAAATGGCACAGCTCATTGACGATGAAGATTTTCCTCAATTAGAGCATGTACTACATCGTTTATATGGCGCAACACGTTATGTCGGTGCACCAACACTGCAAGAAGTTTCGGGTAATTTTGAACAATTCGTTTCGACATTACGCAAAGAACGTCGTAAAGCAGACGAAAGCTTTATTCAAGAAACCTTGCAACGTTTTGATGAACTCAATGCCGTGATGTTGCAAGTTGAACATGCAGCACAACAAATTTTAGCCAAACAAAACCAATAATTTTTAAACCTGAAAAAACAGTGCAGGCTTCAAACTCAAGTGACTGCACTGTCATCTATCAGACTAAACTGCATGCTATGCTCGGCGCAGAAACAACAAGAGTAAATACCATGGCTTTATTACGTATCGAAAAAAATAATGGCATTGCAACGGTTTATCTCAACCGTCCAGACAAACGTAATGCAATGAGTTTTGCATTGTTAAAGGAATTAGTGAGCACAGCTGAAAAACTAAAAAAAGATCGCAGCTTACGCTGTGTAGTTTTAACAGGTGAAGCTCAGGTTTTTAGCGCAGGTATTGATCTAGCTGATCTGAATGACCCTAAAAATCGTGCGTTTGCAGCATGGGAGCTGATTAAACCAGGCCAAAGCTTATTTCAAAAAGCGTTCCTGATTTGGCAACAACTCCCTGTACCAGTAATTGCGGCACTTGAAGGCTTTTGCTTCGGAGCTGGCATGCAATTGGCATTAGCAGCAGATATTCGTATTGCCCATCCTGATACTAAAATGTCGATTATGGAAAGTCGTTGGGGTTTGGTTCCGGACATGGGCTTAACCCGTTCGCTTAAAGGCCTAATTGGGTTGGATTTGGCGAAAGAGTTGACTTTAACTGCTCGAATATTTGATGGTCAATATGCCAAAGAAATTGGATTGGTGACACATTTAAATGAAACACCCTTGGCACAGGCTCAAATTTTGGCTGAAGAACTCTCTCAGCGCTCTCCTGATGCTTTGGCCGCAACCAAACAAGTATTAGACGCGATGGAACATAATCCAAAACGCTCACTGCGCTTAGAAAAAATTTGGCAATTTAAATTATTGATGGGCAAAAACAGTCAGTTAGCCCGTAAAAAGGATAAGAACCCAGAGGTTCAGTTTTTGCCGCGCCAATATAAGTAAACTATGTATGACTGGATAGATTGAGAATAAAAATGGCTTTTGATCGAAATACCAAAATTGCATTCCTTGGCATGGGTCTCATGGGAAGTCGGATGGCAACACGTTTGATTCAAGCAGGTTTTGAAGTTGCAGTCTGGAATCGTAGCGCTGCCGCTTGCGATGAGCTGGTTGCGATAGGTGCGACGCCATTATCCCTTGATCAAATCGCCCACTATCCCGTCATCCTCAGTTGCCTTGCAGATGACTATGCTGTTGCTGCAGTCTATGCACAAATCGCGCCGTACTTAAGTCCGAACCAAGTCATCGTGGATTTTTCAAGCCTATCGGTCAATCAAACATTGGATTTGGCCGCACAAGCAAAAACTAAAAATGTCATTTGGATCGATTCCCCTGTTTCAGGTGGAACGGCTGGTGCAGAGCAAGGAACATTGGTTATCTTCGCTGGTGGTGATGCACAAACCATTGATGATCTCAGCTTAATCTACAATGTTTTATCTCAACGCGTCACCCGAATGGGAGAAACTGGTACAGGACAAGCCACCAAGATTTGTAATCAATTGATTGTTGCTGCAAATAGTACCTTAATTGCTGAAGCCGTTGCCCTTGCATCACAAGCAGGTGTCGATACAACTTTACTTGCACCTGCCCTTGCAGGTGGCTTTGCAGATTCCAAACCGTTTCAAATATTAACGCCACGTATGGCCAGTCATCAATTTGAACCGGTGCAATGGAAAGTGCAGACTTTGTCGAAAGATTTGAACAATGCGGTACAGCTTGCTGCTCAATTTAATCTAGATATACCCGTCGCGACTTTGGCTCTTTCACAGCTCAAAGCACATCAAAATAATGGCTATGCTGAAAAAGATTTAGCCACAGTGATTGAACACGTTGAATGTAAAAAATCATGAGTGAATTGACCGACTACATGGATAAAAGGATCTAAACATGACCAAGCTCGCTGTGAATTTATCAATGATTTTCACTGAAGTTCCGTTATTAGAACGCTTTGTTTTAGCACGTGAACATGGCTTTAAATACATCGAAATTCAGTTCCCTTATGAACTGAGCATTGAGAAAATTCAAACACAATTAACCCTAAATGATTTGAGTTTATGTCTGATCAATGTTCCAGCAGGCGACTTAATGCAAGGTGGTGACGGGCTTGCCGGTGTGCCTGGTCGCGAAAATGAATTTTACCAAGCGTTAGAGCTATGTATTCGTTATGCAACAGCGCTCAATGTCCCAAGTGTAAACATTTTGGCGGGGAAGCAACCACAAGATGCTGACCTATTGCCTTGTTTAAATACCTTATCCACTAATTTAAAATTAGCGTGTCATATGCTGGTCGAACATCAAATTCAGCCAGTCTTTGAAATGATTAATGGCACAGATATGCCACGTTTCTTGGTGCAAAATATTGCTCAAGCACAAGAAATGCTTGAAGCTGTACAACATCCTGCTTTAAAGATGCAATATGACTGCTACCACATGGCCATGATGGGTGAAGATATTTTAAGTAGTCTGGCTGAAAATATTGATGACATTGGACATATCCAATTTGCGGATTGCCCAGGCCGTCATGAACCAGACTCTGGGCAAATCGCCTATGCACAAATTTTTAAATGGCTCAATCAAAGCGAATATGCAGGATATGTCGCAGCAGAATATCGTCCACGTTCCAACTCGTCGCACTCTTTTGCATGGAAAGACAAATACTTCCAGAACTGAGCGTTAAATTTGAAGAGGGTTGATTTGAAATTCAGCAACAAAACCGCTATATTAGATCCTGAAAAATTGTCAGGAAATCATACCCTCTATGAATTTAGAACCATCGCCCAGCGCTTCTAATTCTCACGATCTCGCAAACAAGCAAATCAAAGACGTGCAAACTTGCCTAGCTGTTGTACGTGAAGCACTTGAAGATGTAAAAGCCAAAGATATTGTTTCTCTCGATATCAGCACAATCAGCAATGTAGCAGATGCGATTGTTATTGCGAGCGGTACTTCAACTCGTCATATTAAGTCTCTTGCAGACAACGTGGCAGAAGAAGCACGTAAAGCCGGCTTCCGCCCGATTGGCGTTGAAGGTGAACGTGATGCAGAATGGATCCTGATTGATCTCGGTTTTGTAGTGGTACATGTGATGTTACCTACAGCACGTAAATTCTACGATCTTGAAAGCTTATGGCGTACAGCTCCAGAAACTGTAGCTTAAGTTGTCAATAAAAAAAGCGACCGAATTCGGTCGCTTTTTTTATGTCTCATGGGTTGAGTAATGAATGCCTCTCCTAGTTACTAGGACATTAAAGCAACTGATGTAAATCCACTTCTGGGAAATTAGCTTTAATTTTCAGCTTGGTCTGAGCATAAACCTGATCTGCACGCATAGGGCCATAAAACTCGCAAAACACCTCATAAATGCAGGTCAATACTTTTGCATAACTGGTTAGTGGCAGAAACTCCACAAATGATGCCGTATTAATTTGTGCATTGGCTGCAACGGCCAGCCCTATCTGCTCAATTTGTTCAATCACTTCCTGATTAAAGTCATTTACATCTGCCAGCTTGGTACTTTGTAAAACCGCATCTGTAAATGCTAAAAAAGCGTCACTGATGGTATCGGCAACCAATGCCTCAAATTGTTCATTTTCTTTCGGTTTTTCAATCCGTAATAGTGCTTGCTTCTCTAGAGTAGATAACTCATACAAAACTTGCTTAAGCATGTCTTTTCGATAAAAGCGTAATTCTTCCGTCGTACAGATATCATTTAAAAAGCGATTCAATACAAAGGATGGTTTCATGCTGTACTGCTGCTCCCAATGCAGTAATGCACCTTGCAACATATTGCCCTGTAAATATTGTTGTAAGCCTTTTTCCAGTGCTTCACGGCGCTGTGCCAAATTTAACAGTTCAGTACTCATTTACTTCACTCCTAATCAGTGACGTCTAGTCATATCATCAGTTTCGAAAGTGACATCTTTTTGAAACTCTGGATAAGACAATTCAGCATGTTCGGTATAGTCCAAACCACGTTGCTCATGTTGCTTACTGACACGCAGCCCACCCATCAATTTATCCAAGACTTTAAATACAATAAATGCCACCCCAAAGCCCCAAGCAAAAGCCACCAACACCCCTAGCCCTTGTATTGCAATGACATCGCTATTGAACATGTTATTTTCAAGAAATAGCCCTGCTGCTAATGTGCCCCATGCCCCGCAAAATCCATGGACAGTCACAGCATCAACCACATCATCCAGTTTAAGTTTCTCCATCAGCATAGGTAAAAAGGTCACTAGCACCCCAGCGCATAAACCTGTGACTACCGCATAAATTGGCGACATAGTGGCACAGCCTGCGGTAATTGCGACCAAACCACCCAGTGAAGAATTAATCGTGCTACGAATCAAAATCGCTTTCGAACGAATTAGGCTCAGCAACATATAAGTAACCGCAGCGGCACATGCAGCAAGATGTGTATTTAAGGCGATACGACCCACACTTACACCGGCATTGATTGTCGAGCCAGCATTAAAACCGAACCAAGCCAACCACAAAATAAAACCACCTAAAGCGACTAATGGTAAATTATGGCCTGGCAAGTAATGGCTTTGACCATTGCGACCAAAACGTCCTAATCGCGGCCCCAATACAATAATTCCAGCTAGTGCAACCCAACCACCCATAGAGTGCACAACGGTTGAACCGGCAAAGTCAATAAACCCCAAAGCCTTTAACCAACCATCACCACCAAAAAGTCCGCCCCAAGCCCAACTGCCAAAAATTGGATATATCACACCAGAAACCACTGCCGCACTGACCACATAGGCCACGAAGTGAATACGCTCCGCCATTGCACCACTAGCAATGGTGGTTGCTGTTGCTGCAAACATCATTTGGAAGAACAGTAGATTCCAGTGCCAGTCATCCATTTGGTCAGGTGCGAAATGACTCAAACCAAACCACCCTGTACTGTTTACACCAAACATCAAACCAAAACCGACTAACCAGAACACCAAGCCCCCCAAGCATGCATCCATATAATTCTTCATGAGCACATTCACGGTATTTTTACTGCGGACAGAGCCGCTTTCAATCATGGCAAAACCCGCTTGCATGAAGAACACCAAAATACCTCCTAGCACCACCCAAATACTATCGAGTGAAATGCGAATTTCTTGAATATTACTGGCCATTTGTGGATCTGCTGACCAAGTTTGTGATGCAGTTAAACTCAACATCAATGCAAGCAAGTATGCTTTTTTCATGATTATTCCCCCAAGAATAATCCTACTTTGCAAAACAGATGCCAAATTTCAGACAAATAAATATATTTCAATCAGTTGCCGCAAAACATAAGCTGCTAAGGGGCTAACAAACAGCACTTTTTCGCACCATGGGTCAGAACAGCGCATAATAATTGGGTGGTATTTAATCTTTTGCATTCATTTGAAACATCAACTTTTTATGGTGCAATTTAATGCGCCTTTTTAGTGATCAATCACGTGCATATGCTCAACATAATTTTTCGAATCTCACAGCCATTTAGTAGATATAAAAAAACCACCCGAAGGTGGTTTAATCTCTCTCAATCCCTCTTTATGTAAGGGAAGAAATCAAATCCCCCTTTATAAAAGGGGGATTTACGAGGTTTGTATTAGTGTCCGCCGCCATTAATCGCTTTGGTCATATCTTCCACAACTTTCTTGGCATCACCAAAAATCATCATGGTCTTATCGTTATAGAACAAGTCATTGTCTAGACCCGCATAACCTGTTGCCATAGAACGTTTGATCACCATGATGGTACGTGCTTTATGTGCTTCCAAAATTGGCATGCCATAAATTGGAGAACTTGGGTCATCTTTTGCTGCTGGGTTGACAACGTCGTTTGCACCAATCACCAGCACAACATCTGTTGCTGGAAAGTCAGAGTTAATCTCGTCCATTTCCAAAATGTCTTCATACGCAACGTCTGCTTCAGCAAGTAACACGTTCATATGACCTGGCATACGACCAGCGACTGGGTGAATGGCAAAACGTACTTTTACACCTTGTTCTTTTAAGATTTCACACAGTTCTTTAACCGCATTTTGTGCACGACCTTGCGCCATACCATAACCTGGTACAATCACAACGCTGTCCGCATTTGACATGAGGAAGCCAGCATCATCAGCAGAACCAGAACGATGATTACGTTGAACTTTTTCACCATTATCAGACGCTGCAACGGCTGTACCACCCATTGCACCACCAAACAATACGTTGATGATTGAACGGTTCATTGCTTTACACATGATGTAAGACAGAATCGCACCTGATGAACCAACCAGCGAACCTGCAACGATCAACATATTGTTTTCAAGCGTGAAACCAATGCCTGCTGCCGCCCAACCTGAGAATGAGTTTAGAAGTGATACCACTACTGGCATATCACCACCACCCACTGGCGCAATCCACACCCAACCAAAAGCAAGTGCAAGTACAGTCATTGCCCAGAATGCATTCATGTTACCTGTGGTGAAAAAATAGATACCACATGCCAACATTGCAAGGAAAATCAGTGCTTGAACTGGTTTAACCCAACCACCTGAAATAGTTTTTGCCCATTTCTTGGCAGCCAATTTACCGTAAGCAAAAACAGATGCTGTAAATGTAATGGCACCAACGAAGCAACCCACAAACAATTCAAATAAATGAATTTTGCTCATGTGTGCATGTTCAACATCAGCAGCCGTTAAAGCCGCTTCGTTTTCAGCAAATAACGCAGTAAGTTGGTTGTTATGTAGAATTGCAGCAATCGCAATCAGTACAGCAGCCAGACCGACCAACGAGTGCATCAGAGCCACAGTTTCAGGCATTTGAGTCATTGGAACCGTACGTGCACGTGCAATACCAACCACAGCGCCCAATACCATTGCGCCAACAATCATCCAAATGACAGGATGATCCGCCACAAAGAATGTTGTCAAAACCGCAATCGCCATTGCGATCATACCGTATCGGTTACCCTGAATCGCAGTTTTAGGACCTGACAAACCACGAAGCGTTAAGATAAAAAGAACGGCACCAATCAGGTAGAACCAATCCGCATACTCTCGAATAAATTCCATCAATTAACCCTCTTTTTTCTTTTGCTTAGGTTTGAACATTTCAAGCATGCGCGCAGTAACTGCGAAACCACCAAAAATGTTGATACTTGCAAGGAATACGGCAATCGCACCCAAGATACTCACAGCATTAATGCTTTGAAATTGAACGCTTGCATCCACAATGCCAGGTATGCCGACAGTTTGAATCATCGCACCCACAACAATAATTGAAGACAGTGCGTTCGTTACCGCCATTAAAGGCGTGTGCAGTGCAGGCGTAACACCCCAAACCACGTAGTAACCGACAAAGATTGCAAGGACAAAAATAGTAATCGTTTCAACCATGATGATTCTCCTTAACCACGTTTCAGCAGCACTTGGCCGCCATGAGTGACAAGTAGTGCTTTTTGAATTTCTTCCTCTGGATTGATGGCAAAGTTTTTCTCGCTATCAAACATGGTATCTACAAAATTCAAAACGTTACGTGCATACAGTGCCGATGCTTCTGTCGCCACTGTAGAAGGAATATTTGGAATACCAAGAATTTTCACGCCATTGGCTGTCATGACATTTTCGCCACAGACTGAACCTTCAACGTTACCGCCGGTTTCCACCGCCATATCAAGAATGATTGAACCCGGTTTCATTTTGGCAACAGTTTCAGCTTTAATCAGACGAGGCGCATCACGGCCTGGCAACAACGCAGTGGTAATCACGATATCGGCATTTGAAACTGCTTTATCCACAATGATTGCTTGATCGCGGATATATTCTTCACCCGGCATCCAGCCATAACCATTTTTTGCTGCATCAGCTGCTTTTTGCTGTTCTTCAGCAGACATTGGTACGTCTAACCATTTACCGCCAAGTGATTCCACTTGATCACGTGCTGTAGGACGTAAATCAGTTGCTTCAACCACTGCACCTAAACGTTTCGCCGTTGCAATTGCCTGTAAGCCCGCAACACCCACGCCCATAATCACGACACGTGCAGGTTTCACTGTACCCGCTGCAGTCATTAACATTGGGAACATACGTTGATATTCAGCACCTGCAAGCAACACAGATTTATAACCTGACAAGTTGGCTTGAGAAGACAATACGTCCATGTTTTGTGCACGAGATAAAGTACGTGGCAAAAGTTCCAATGCAAATGCAGACACGTTTTGTGCCGCAAATTGGTCAAGTTCGGTGTTGCGGTAAGGGTCAAACATTGCAACCACAGTTGTGTTTGCTGCAAGTTTTTGAATTTCGTCACCCTTCGGTGCACGTACTTTCAAAATAATTTGACTACCGGTATAGGCATCATCCGTAATTTTGGCACCGACTTGTTCATAGGCACTATCGATATAAGCGGCTTTAACACCAGCATTACGTTCAATAACCACGCTATGGCCAGCGCTGATCAATTTTTTTACTGTTTCAGGCGTCGCAGCGACGCGATTTTCACCGACAACAGTTTCGGCTGGAATTCCGATCTGCATGAGCGTTCCTCAAGCTAATTTTTCTTAAGTAAACATCGCTACCTGCGATGTCTCCCCTCAGGATGTATTTTTGTACAATTTTTGGATTCTAATTGAACTTTTCTAAAATACTACCCAATATTTATTTAATAAATGACCATATTTTGAACTCATGATTCATGAAAATAATGATGCGATATCTCAATTATTCAGATTTATTGGTTCATTTATGCGTATTTTTTATACTAACTATAACTTTTAGAACTGTTTTGATGATTTAAACATCACTATTTCTACTAACTAGGATCTTGCCATTTAACAATGGTTGATCTTTTTGACAATTCTCACTTCTAAAACGACCGATAATTCATCTTTAAAATTCAATTCAAGCACTGATAAACAACCACTTCGTTTAAAATTTAACGAGGCGTTGACCTTTCTGACATTTTAGACCCGCATAGCCTCATCTATTTTTGACCGACTCAAATGGGTTATGTGTCAGAATAGTCATTCCAATTGTTTAGCATGAATAGCGCATTTTTTGATGCTAATTTATGCAATGTGGTGAAACAGTGTTCATTGGTCTTAAGTCTAAGAATTTAAAATATTGGCTTAAAAAAAATTTTCATCAACATTTTATAGCATGATGGGCGTGTATTTTTTTTCGGCTAAAATCCAGTTAATGCACCATTAAGGTGCAATCACAAAATACTATTCAAGATATCTGTTCGACATGACTTCTACGTTCATTTTTCTAAAACATAAAACATTGTCATTTCTCTCGACAATTCAAATTAAATACACGTGCAATGCACGAAATGTAGGCTAAAACAAGGAATAGAACCTATTCTTTTTTTGCATTTATCATCTGTACTGGCATTTTTTATAATGAGAAAAAACGCATCCCACTCATTTAAAAATTAAGATGTTTTTTGACTTTTAAAGCCTTCAGGAAGTTTAAAGATGATATCGAAAACGCTTCGTCCGCACTCCATCGGTGCAAGTTGTGCGATCGCGGCAGCGTTTTTATTTAGTACAAAAGCGATTTTCATCAAACAAGCATATGCCTTATCTCCTTTAGTCGATGCCACCTTATTAATGGCGTTACGTATGGCGAGCGCATTGCCATTTTTTCTTATCATTGCATGGTACAGTCGCCAGCGTTATCACAGTATTACAGCGAAAGATTGGGCATTACTCATATTATCGGGATTAATGGGCTATTATTTTTCCAGCTGGTTAGACTTTCGTGGGCTGATGTACATCAGTGCATCTTTAGAGCGCATTATCTTATTTCTTTATCCCACCTTGACGGTCATCGCATCTGCAGCGATTTATAAAAAACCATTAGGCTTAAAAGCCATTTTGGCCATTATTCTGAGTTATGGCGGTACCGTTTTAGTCATGCTGCAAGAGCAAAGTCATACGCCGCATGATGCTAATTTTTGGTTGGGCGCTAGCTTGGTTTTTGCCAGTGCAATCTTGTTCTCAATCTATTTACTCCTTACCCCACGCCTGATGCAAAAATTTGGCTCTCTGCATTTTACTGGTTTGGCACTGAGCATTGCTTGTATTGGCATGATGCTACATTTTTGGATTGCAACCCCGGAGCCATTCCAGTTATTAACTCAATTACCTTTGGGTATTTGGGGGTATGGACTAGCTCTCGGCTTACTGGTGACCGTATTACCAACGATCCTATTGATGCAAAGTATCGTCCGACTTGGCCCAGGCCAATCTGCAATGATTGCGTCAGTTGGCCCGATCCTAACCATTCTTTTGGCTGTCGCCTTACTGAATGAACATTTAAATACATGGCAATGGTTAGGCTGCATACTCAACATGCTCGGGGTCTGCATGATTACCTTGAATAAGAATAAATAAACTTTATTCATCAAAATTTTCTGCGTACCTTTTCACAGAGAAATACTTTAAGCACCGTTCTTTTTTCCTTATAGTGGGCTCACTTCGCAAGTAGAACAATATTGAGCGTATTGTTCACGCCGCAACATCTGGACAATTTTATGAATGCCTCTCTTGACATTAGCCACGATAAAACGCTGTTATGGCTTATGGCCATGGCCTGTGGTTTATGTGCCGGTGCTAATTATTATTGCCAACCATTGATTGCATCCATTCAGCACAGCTTTCAAATACCGCAGTCGCAAGTTGCTTTGACGGTAACCTTTGCACAAATATCCTATGCATTGGGTTTACTGTTCATTGTGCCATTAGGTGATATTGTCAATAAAGCCAAGTTCATTCCGTTGTTAATGTTAGGTGCAGCGATAGGTTTAGGGCTATGTGCCCTATCCACTAACTTATATATGTTGTGGATCGGCACGATTATTACAGGTCTATTCTCCGTCGCAGCGCAGGTACTGATACCTTTAGTCACGCTGGCCGTCCGTCCAGAAAAAACTGGGGCTGTGGTTGGTTTCTTGATGAGTGGGCTTCTCGTTGGCATTTTACTCTCAACCAGTTTATCTGGATTGCTGTCCAATTTAATTCATTGGAAAGCTATTTATGTCCTCAGTGCCGTTTTAATGTTGATCATTGCACTGCTGCTTAAAACGCGGCTGCCACGTGTGAGTATTATTCAAATGACCTATCTAAAAATTTTTCAATCGATGGGTCGTTTGCTGAAACAAGAGCGACGTTTAGTTTACCGCTCTTTGATTGGTGGCTGTGTATTTGCGGCGATGAGTATGCTGTTTTCCACAATTGCAATGCTCTTAACCCAGCCACCTTTTAATCTGGCAGACGTGTGGGTGGGAATTGTCACATTAGTCGGTGTGTTTGGTGCACTTTCAACACAATGGGTTGGTCGCTTAGCCGATCAAGGCTATAACACCATATTAACTTGGGTCGGTTGCACAATTTTAGCAATCAGTTGGGGACTTCTATATATAGGTGGAAATTCACTGGGCTTCTATACCATTGGCTACGGTTTAATTAGTTTAGGTTTAGCTATGGTGCATAGTTGTAATCAAAACATTATTTTCCAATTAAACCCAATTGCTCGTTCACGAATAAATTCGATTTATATGACCAGTTATTTTATTGGTGGCGCGTGTGGCTCAGCACTCGGCGTATTTGCATGGCATCACGGAGGTTGGCCGATGACGTGCTTAACAGGTTTAAGCTTAGTCTTCGCAGCGGCAATTTTTATTTTATTTGATCAGTTTCACCGTCCTCAACCTAAAGCCAACGCTGAAAGCATTTAAGTACGCCATGAATACTCAATTGCCTCAAATATGAGGCTTTTAAGTATTAAGGAATACGCAAGTTATAAATATTGATGCAGTCCCTGCTTAAGTCCAGACACTCGTTTAGACAATTATTAAATCTTAATGTGGTTTATCTTTATTTAATAATTGATCACGTTTGCCTTGATCTTTAAGCCATTCCCACTTAAAGAAGAACCTCAACATGAATGAAGTTCAACTCGTATATTCACCTTAACTCAGCTCACTTTTCTGAGGATAGAACCAGTTTTTCCATGAACTGGTTTGTCGGGCTTCAATAGCAACTGTTGGAATTAAGCTTTGTTTTAACACCTCTGTTTGTCCAACGCTTTGTGCTAAACGCGCTTTGACTGAATGAATACATTCACGGTCTTCAAACTCGCAGCGGTCTAAAGTGGTTCCACCACACGGGCCATTGGCTAAACCTTTCGGGCAAGTCTCTGGGCAAATATATAAGGTTTCACCAAGTCTGCATTGACCACAGCTTTCACAGCCGACAATACCATGCTTACTTATAAACTCAGTCTTCAGTAAAGCATCATCCGCTTTAGGTTTATTCCATAGTTTGGCAGCAAAAATCAAACCACCGACGCCTTTCGCCATTTTGGAGCTAAAAAAGACTTCATGCATCAGATGCATACTTTTATATTTCAACACTTGCTCAAGCGGTGCAGCATGATCGTGTGCGGAGATGGGTTGAAAATCTTCTACTGAATTTGACTGCCATAAAGTAGTCCACAAGTTTTGACATTCTTGCAAACTCAATTTCGCATATTCAGCCAGTGCTAAAGCTAATTTCTTTTGTTCTTGAGCTTTATGGCAAGCTGACAGATGTACCCCGGCATAGCCCATTTTTTGGCACATCAGTATCTGTAATGCGCAGCGTGCATAAACATTTTTTTCTGCTTGTTGTGCGTCCGCCAGTTGTTCTTGCTGTAAAAAACTCAGCATGTAAGGCGTTAATACGATGCCTGCAACTTTCTGTTTCGCCATAAATCTTGCACGCGCAAAAGTCAGTGGCATAATACAAGCAAGTACCGGTATCTGAGCAAAATGCTGCTGCATATATTGTTGATAATCAGCCAGAACTTGCGTGTCAAAACCCAATTGAGTGATCACATAATCTGCACCAGCTTTAATTTTTTTCTCAAGTTTAAAATATTGGGCATCTCGTTCAGCTTGAGCATATTTAAAGGGATTAAATGCCACGCCCAAATAAAACCCTCCCCGCTGTTTTGCCGCCATGACTTGATTGACAGACTCTAGATAACGGCTCCGCAAAGCGGGATTGTGAACACCGTCATTGTGCTGTTTGAGCTTATCTCCAGTCAGTAACAATAGATTTTCAATCGACTGTTCCTGAGCTTCATCTAAGAACACTTCAAAGTCGGAAATGTCTCGCCCTTTACCAGAGAAGTGCAGTATTTTTTCCACTTGTTGAGGATAGTCATTGGCCACTTCCAAAGGTGTAGGATCAGTATCCGTTTGCACACGATCAGCCAAGGTCATAAATGCTGGAAATCCAGCAAAATGATTCACCACATGCTGTGGCTTGGCTGTGGTTAAGTACTCAAAAGAAATACAAAATTGACCACGTGTTAAATGTTCAGAAAATAGTGACATAACCAATAAGGGAGATTAAAAAAATGGAGAGCAAAATGCTGAAATGTGCGTATCCAACATAATTCATTAAATTATAGATTATCCACTACAAAAGATGAAATCCTGCCTCTCATTCGGCTGCTTAAAGCTAAAATGTTTGAAAGATTTAAGATCGTAGGATCAGTGCTTACACCCGAGGAATCTAAAGATACGCTCGGTAAATACGAAGTAGCGAGTGGGATAGAATGTCCGTATTCTTTTTTTATGCTAATATTGCGCCCGTTCCAAAAATGCGGATTTTTTCAGCGCATTTCGCATTCTTTTTTAACGGCATCCCGTTAAGCTTTTCTCCTGTTCTCTGTTCATTTAAGGCGTGATTTTTTAATGACTGATCTCACTACCATTGAAAATAAACTTCAACCACGAATCAGTGTTGCGCCGATGATGGATTGGACCACCAAAGATTATCGTTTCTTCGCACGTCTGTTTAATCCCAATGTGATTCTGTATACCGAAATGGTGACAACAGGCGCCATTTTATTTGGTGGTGCTAATCGTCACCTTGACTATAACCATGAAGAGCATCCGATCGTACTGCAATTGGGCGGATCGAATCCAAAAGATTTAGCCACCTGTACCAAGATGGCCCAAGACTGGGGCTATGACGAAGTTAACCTGAATGTCGGCTGTCCGAGTGATCGCGTCCAAAATAATAAAATTGGCGCATGCTTAATGGCTGAGCCTAATTTAGTTGCAGAATGTATTGGCGAAATGCGTAATGCTGTCGATATTCCTGTAACGGTAAAACACCGTATTGGTATTGATGATATGCAGTCTTATGAAGAAATGCTGCATTTTGTCGATACTGTTGCAAAAACAGGTTGCGACAATTTTATTGTGCATGCCCGTATTGCCCTACTGCAAGGTCTATCACCAAAAGAAAACCGTGATGTGCCGCCACTACGTTATGAAGATGTCTATCGCCTAAAACAGGAACGTCCAAATCTACTGATTGAGATTAACGGTGGGGTAAAAACTTACGCTGAAACATTAGAACATTTGAAACATGTCGATGGCGTGATGATCGGTCGTGAGGCTTATCATAATCCCTACTTATTGGCTGAATTAGGTCAGTTGTGGGATTTAGACATGCCAAATCGCTTCGACATTATGGATCAAATGATGCCTTATATAGCGAAACGCATGGAAGAAGGTGCGCCACTTTCAATTATTACCCGTCATATTTTGGGTCTGTTCCAAAACTTACCAGGTGCACGCAAGTGGCGTCAGGCCTTAAGTGGCGGCAATGCTAAAACATTTGCGGATGTTGAAAATGCAATTGCCAACATTAAAGAAGCCATGCAACGCACTGAAGATTATTTGCGAGATCATCCTAAGCCCATCATCGTTGAATAAACGCAATAAAAAGCCCTAATATTTTAGGGCTTTTTTTTATGATCTATTTGAATATTCTATTTCAAAATTAACTAGTGGCTATTGACTGTAATATTACCGTTTGGAAAGGGTTCATCGTCATATTCAGTCCATTTATAATCTGAAGCATCTTGTTCTTCACGCAATCCGACATAACTTTGCTGAGGTGCATCAACAGATTCTTGGGTATTGTCATGATCCAATTCAGCGCTGATATTTTTAAATTCTTCGTCTAATTGCGTCTGATATTTGGCCACTTCAGCCTCATCAATGAATGCAAAAGCACTTTCCTCAATTTTCCATGAATACCCCTGCACATCTTTATAAATTTGCACGGGTATTTGATAGGACTGCCCATCATATTTCAGTGTGGCTTGCCCTTTAAAACTGGTTCCCTGACGCTCTAAAATTTTAAAATCTTGTATTTTCAAATGATACTGTTGATACGCAGCATTTTGATCAAACTCTCGTTGCATTTGTAATTCAATACGATCTGACAATTCGTCGGTCGAAACAAAATAGCTGCATCCCACAAAGCTCAAGGCAACTGCGATAAATAGAATTCGCAACATGCTACATCCCCCATGATGCACGTTTTATTCTTTAACCAAGAAGATCACATTTTCAGGAAAATTCGTTTTAATGATCTCACTCTACTTATCATAGTATCGAAATCGACAAAGAGCACAAGTAAAATAACACTCTAAAGGTATTTATTTTTTAATTTTAATATCAAATACTTAAAATAGATATCTCACCTTTTAAAGCCCTAACATGGGCGGGTAAAAACTGACATTTTAAGTATCAAATTGACATTTTTGGCCGCCTGGTACAGCAATAAAAATCTAGGCATCTTTATTTTTATTCTGATAAAAAGCCCCTTATCAGGAGCTTTTTATAATTTGAACGACTGAATTATCAACTCATCTGAATCAGTCTTCGTCAACTTCAGGCTCATAATGTAAGGCATCATGAATCGCCTCAACCAATTGTTGTGCAATTTCTTGTTTAGATGCTTTCTCTAAATCACGCTTTTCCATCTGATATTGCTCAGCAAAAAACACTGTCATCGCATTTTCATCCGAAGCAAAACCAATATCAGAACGCGACACATCATTGCACGCAATCATATCCAGTTTTTTTGCAATCAACTTGCCTGCGGCATATTCTTCCACATTACGGGTTTCGGCAGCAAAACCGACCATAAATGGACGTTTATCTTGCTGCGCAATGGTCGCAACAATATCCGGATTTTTAATGAGTGCAACATTAAGCTCATCGCCGGCTTTTTTAATCTTATGCTCTGCAACTTCAGCCACGCGATAATCCGCCACCGCAGCCGTTGCAATAAAGATATCGCAACCTTCTTCTAGCATATCCAAGCTGGTATTCAGCATTTTAATGGCAGATTGCACATTAATTCGGCGTACACCATTTGGCGTATCAAGGCTAACCGGCCCAGCAATTAACGTAACTTTAGCACCTGCGGCATAACATGCGGCTGCCAAAGCAAAGCCCATTTTTCCGGTACTGTGATTGGAAATATAACGTACTGGATCAATCGACTCACGTGTAGGGCCGGCCGTAATTGCAACATGCTTGCCTGCCAACATGCCAAATTTTTCCGCGATTGCACGCTGAGCTTGATGGAAATAAGCCGTCACTTGATCTGCTAGATCTTCAGGCTCTGGCATACGCCCTAGCCCTACATCACCACAGGCTTGCGAACCTGCATTTGGCATAATCACGTGCACGCCATCTTCAACTAATGTATTGAGATTGCGTTGGGTCGCTTTCGCCGCCCACATCTGTTGATTCATTGCAGGTGCAACCCATACTGGAGCTTTGGTCGCAAGGTATAAAGTTGAGAGCAAATCGTCCGCTAGACCTGCGGCAAATTTTGCCAAGGTGTCACAGCTTGCAGGTGCAACGAGCACTAAATCAGCCCAACGTGCCAATTCAATATGCCCCATACCTGCTTCAGCTTCAGGGTTTAACAATTCGGTATGTACCGGATTGCCCGACAAGGCTTGAAAGGTCAAAGGTGTGACAAAAGCTTGTGCACCTTGAGTCATTACAACACGTACATCAAACCCTGCGTCTTTTAGTCGACGCACAAGAATGGCACTTTTATATGCTGCGATACCGCCAGTTACAGCTAAAAGAATATTTTTAGTGGGCATTACACTTAAATCAAAGCTCACGAACAGGCTACCTATCTGTTGCAGTGGCGCTCACAATAGCATTAAATATTGGCTGACCCAACAATCCAACTTTAAAAAGCTGGATCACTGATAATAAAAAAGTCTAACAACAATGAATAATTCTATAAAAAATTGGCCTGAACTCGAACGGCCACGTGAACGCCTCATCCATCAAGGTGCTGAAAGTTTATCCGATGCTGAACTGCTAGCAATCTTTCTACGTTCAGGTTCACAGCAACATTCAGCGGTCGAGTTGGCTCGCCTGCTGATTCAGCATTATGGGCAACTGAATCTTTTAATGGATGCATCACTTGAGGATTTACGCCAGTTTCACGGTATTGGAAACAGTAAATTTGCTCAACTCATGGCAGTGAAAGAACTTGGAAAACGATATATTGGACAACACGTTCAAAATGCAGCTATCGCTTTACAGCACTCTGAACAACTGAAAAATTATTTAAGATATGAGTTTTTATCAGAACGACAAGAGATTTTTGGTGTGCTGTGTTTGGATGCGCATTTAAGAAAAATAAACTTTAAAAAACTGTTCTATGGCAGCTTAAATTCCTGTGAAATCTCCATCAATCAACTCTTGCGCTATGCAATATCGGAATATGCCACCAATATTGTCATTGCCCATAATCATCCCTTTGGTCATGCTCAACCCTCCGCTGCTGATTTACAACTTACTGAACAAATTCACCAGGCCTGTGCCTTGGTCGAAATCCGTTTAATCGATCATTGTATTATTGCCGCAGAAGACAGTTTTTCTTTTGCTGAACATGGCTTAATCAGCACAATGAAAACAGCATGAAAGATCTATTGACAATGCATCCTTCAACCATGAAGATCATCATAATTTTTTTAAATATAAATTTATTATTCCAACATGATCGTTCGTGACCAACCCAGTATTTTTAAGGTGCTATTTTCTTGGCGTGGAACGATTTTACCCAAGGTTTTACCACCGCTCGGTGTGGTGATGCTCTTATCTGCCGTGATTGGTGGACTATCTTATGTCGACATCTTTCATTTTCCAGAATTTCCACTGGTGGGCTTTACCTTAATTGGCGTTGTACTTTCGATTTTTCTAGGGTTCAAAAACTCTGCGTGTTATGACCGCTGGTGGGAAGCTCGCCGTTTATGGGGTATTTTGATTGCCAATGCACGCCATTTTGACCGCGACTGTCGTTTACTCAGTCAAGGTCGTCGTGAACGTGTGATTCAGCACGTCATCGTCTTTGCCAACGTCCTACGCGATCGACTACGTCATCAAACAGCGAATCCTACTGAATTGGTCGAAACCAGTGGGATGAGCGCCAATGCCATTACCCAGTTATACCAACAAGCCAATGCTCCACAATACACTTTAAGTTTGATTCAATGGGAGTTGATGCAAGCGCTGAAAGAAGGTGAAATTTCTGACATAATTTATGCACAAATGAATCAACACGTGATGGAACTGAGTACAGTGCAAACTGGCTGCGATCGTATTGCGACGACGCCTTTACCTTTTGCTTATTCTGTTTTACTGAATCGTACCGTGTACTTTTTCTGTTTTGTGCTGCCGTTTAGTTTAGGTTCAACTCTCGGTTTGGCAACACCGCTCTTGGTCGGTATTCTTGCTTATACATTCTTAGGTTTAGATGCGTTAAGTTCTGAAATTGAAGAGCCTTTCGGAACGCAAAGCAATGACTTACCTCTCGACTCGATGGTCCGCACCATTGAAATTGAATTGTTAGGAACGCTTGGTAAACCAACGCCGCCCCCCATTCAAGCCAAAGACCATAACTTACTTTAATTTATTATCTCTCCCTAGCCCTCTCCTTATAGGAGAGAGAACATCGTCTCACTCCTATAAGGAATATATTCCGCAAGGAGATGAAAGAAATATTTAAACAAAACTTTCCCAAATCCCAACTTGGCCTTCTTTGACACGAGGAATATTGCCTAATTTAATCCATGGCATATTGTCGCCATGAAAATCACTGCCCACCGAAACTTTGAGTTGGTGCTCAGCAATCATTCGGTCAACCATTTGGCGAGTAGATAGCGGCTCAATCGCCGGTGGCAACTCAACGGCATCACCACCTGCTAGAGCAAAAATTTCAATCAAATAGCGAATATTGGTTGCAGATAAATCATAACGAGTTGGATGAGCAAGTACCGCATACCCACCACTTTGATGAATCACGGCAATGGTATCGGCAAGACTTGGGCCTTCAAATTTTACATAGGCTTTTTTGCCTTCTTTAATATATTTATCAAAGGCCTGTTGTGGACGTGACACACAGCCTTTTTCAACCAATGTTTTGGCAATGTGGGTTCGTGTCACTCGGTCAGGCTCATTATCCACTTTGGCAATCACATCTTGATAAATATCCTGACCAATTAGCGGAATCAACAAATCACAGATTTGTCGCGCTCGTTCTGCACGTATTAACTTTTGCTGTCTCAACAGGTCTTGTAGCGGCTCAGGATTTTGCATATTCAAGGCCACGATATGCACGCCATAACTTTTTTTAGTTGCAGGTCGTGACCATTGGCTGGAGATTTCTACACCTGAAATAATTTGTATCTGACATTCGGTTGCCGCCTGTTCAGCTAAAATTAAGCCGTCCATTGTATCGTGATCCGTAAGCGCAAGGGTATGTATGCCAATTTGGCTGGCCGCACGCACCAATTCTGCAGGTGACAAAGTACCATCAGAAATATTACTGTGTGTATGTAAATCTACGCCTTGCATCTCTATACTATGTCATTTATTTGATCAGATTTAGATACTCTAACATGAAAGCACTTTTAGACTTTGTGCCACTCATTATTTTCTTTTATTTATATAAAACTGTAGATCCAAAAGATACACAGCACCCGTTATTGCAATTAGTTGGTTCTGCAGGCGGCGTGGACAATAATAATATCCTTGTAGCCACCACCGGTCTCATGCTTTCCATGTTAGTGGTATATGGCGCATTGTTTGTCATGCAAAAATTCCGTTTAGATAAACAACAATGGATTGTGTTGTTTATGACGGTTATTTTTGGTGGCATTACACTAATTCTCAGTGATGATTTTTATATTCGCCTGAAAGCAGTCTTACTGAATTTGGTCTTTGCAGGTGCATTCCTTCTTTCACCGTTCTTTAGCAAAGATAAGAAGCCGCTTATCGAACGTTTATTTGGCCCCGTGTTAAATTTAACAGTTGCAGGTTGGAAAAAACTGAACTATGCATGGGCCGCAATGTTTGTGGTGATGTCTTGTTTACACACCTTCTTTGCTTATTTATTTGCCGATGGAAAATATTGGGGTGAATTCACTGCATTTGGTGACATGATCGTGATGTTTTCCTTTATCATTATTCAGTTTATTGTATTGCGTAAATACTTTAAGACCTCTGAATAATCCATTCGGTCAAAAATCAGGAAAAGTCATGCCATTATTCGTCGTAAGCTGTACAGATAATGAAGGTACAGTGGAAAAGCGCCTTGCAGTTCGTCCTCAACATTTAGAACGTCTACAAAAATTAGATGACGAAGGTCGTTTAGTTGTTGCTGGAGCGATGCCAAAAGACCCAACCAATCCACAAGCGGGCTTTTATGGTAGTACGATTATTGTTGATTTTGATAACCGTGAAGCATTGGATGCTTGGTTAGCTGATGAGCCATTTTTAAAAGAAGGTGTTTACGGTCATATTGACGTAAAACCATTTAACAAAGCATTTCCTAAAGGATAAGGTTCATGCACGTCGTTGTTTCTAGTTTACTGGGCTTATCTTTAATTTGTTCAACTGCATGGGCTGTCGAAACAGCTCCTGCTCCCGCTGTAGCCCCTGCTGCTCAAGCAACGACTGCAACACCACCACCCGTTCCACAAACAATTCCTGCCAACAAACCAGGGATTTTGCCTGTTTCGGCAAGCATTAAAGCCAACGGTCAACCTCAGGAAGCCAATCCACTGACCATTGAACAGTTAGCAAAAAATAAAGCCTTACAAGATGCGAAAGTCAAGGCAATGGTGAAAGACCAATCTGTACGTCTACAGCAATTGGAAAAAGCCAATTTGGAAGCTTTAGCACAGAACCAAGAGCTGCAATTAAAAAATGATAGTTTGGGTGTTCAAGTTCAAGTCCTCCAAAGTGAACGCAGTGCACAAATGTTTTTGTATGGTGCAAGTACGCTAGGTGTAGGCGTATTACTTGGCTTTTTATTGGCCAGCTATGTCTATACCAAACGTCGTCGCCAGTGGTAGTACACCTCCCTATTTTTCTTTCTAAACAAAATTTAAGGTTGCTTTAGTTTTGTCGAGTGCAATTCAAACTGCCGATCTCGATTGGCACATGATTGATGGTGTAGATATTCCTGCATCCAAACAGTTTGGTGATGTTTATTTCTCAAGAGACAATGGCTTAAATGAAACGCGTCATGTCTATTTAAACGGAAATGATCTTGAGAGCCGTTTGGCTGAAATCACAGATTATGAGTATTTCTGTGTCGGTGAGACAGGTTTTGGCACAGGTCTTAACATCCTTGCACTTTGGCAACTTTGGCAACAGGTTCGCCCTGATAATCACAGCCATTTACATGCGATTTCTGTGGAAAAATTTCCACTGACAAAGGCTGATTTAATTCGTGCCTTAAATGCATGGCCAGAATTGAAATCTTTCACAGAACAACTGATTGCAAAATATCCTGAACCGATCGCAGGCTGTCACCGTCTAGATTTTCCAGACGAACGTTTTTCTATAGATTTATGGCTTGGCGATGTACATGACGTTTTTTCTGTCATGGCAAAAACCACCACAGTCAATGCATGGTTTCTTGATGGCTTTACCCCAGCCTGTAACCCTGACATGTGGAAAGAACAAGTTCTCAATCATATCGTGCGTCTTTCTGACATCGGCACAACCTTTGCCTCGTTTAGCGTTGCAGGTGTACTCAAACGTGGCTTGCGTCAACATGGAATTCGCGTGACACGCCCTCGGGGTTATAAGCACAAACGAGAAATGCTCAAAGCATTTTGGTTAGCACCTGAAACAATCAATACGCAAGAAAAAACTCCTCTTGAGTCAGCAGTACCCAGCACAACTGCTTTAAGCAGTTTTAAACAACGCCAAATCGCGATTATTGGCGCAGGAATCGCAGGGTTAAGCTGCGCTTGGGCATTTGCCCAACGTGGACACATCGTGCGTATTTACGAGAAATCTGAGCCACTCTGTGGGGGGTCTGGTAATCCACTTGCTTTACTCAATCCAAAACTCAGTCCGATTGAACAGACTTCCGCGCATTTAATGACTCTGAGCTGGTTATATGCTTTACAGCATTATCCGCAGTTTTCTGCATTTCGCCCTTTGCATATTCATCAATCCATCTTAAAGAATACAGATGAACAGCTAAACTTGGCAAAAGAGTATCCTGAACAAATCATTGAAGCTGCTGATCTTAAAAATCAGTCTGTCAAATCTATATATCCGAGCTTAAATCTAAAGCAAGCTGGTGCTGTTCGACCACACGAACTCAAAGTTGAGATTTTACAACACCCCAATATTCAGCTGGTCTGTGCTGATATTACTCAAATTAAGCAACAGCATAGTCAAGTAGAACTGATTGATTCAAATGACCAACACCTCCATGCCGATCATGTGGTAATTTGTGCTGCACGTGAAAGTATGCATTTGCAAAGCGATTATCCTGAGTTACGTGCCATTCGAGGCCAAGTGAGTTGGTTATATAATCCAGCACAAAAATTAACAATGGATCAAGCCTATAGCTATGGCGGCTATTGCATGCAGCTTGATGATCATCAAATAATTATGGGTGCATCTTTTTACCCAGGTCGTGAAGATACTGAGGTCTTAACTGAAGATCATGTGCATAACTATGAACTTATCCACAGTATTTTTCCTGACTTTGCAAAAACACTGCCACCAATCACTGAATGGCAAGGTCGTGCCGCCCTTCGTGCACAAACAAAAGACTTCTTTCCTGTTATCGGTGCTGTGCATGAAGATAAAGAAATTTACAGCTGTAGTGGCTTAGGCTCAAAAGGTTTTCTATATGCACCGCTATGCGCTGAAGTCATTGCTGCGCAGGTATTGAAGCAAGCTTGTCCAATACCAACAACCTTGCTCGATAAAATACACGCTGCGCGTTTCGTTCGACGTGCAAAAGCAAAATTAAAACCCAAGAAGCCTTATTTTCAAGCTCAATCACAGTCTCAAGCTGAGTAACTTTTCAAAGAATAAGCATAAAAAAAGCGCCTTCCGGCGCTTTTTTTGATCAGGTCTTATTGCCCTTGAACTAAGGGCAACCCTGCATCACGAGCTGCACGTGTGCCGCCCATTAAGACCACGTATTCACGTGAGCTGTCAAAACCCTCTAATAATTCAGCTGCACGTGGAGCTTTACTTCCGCCACCACATAAAATGTAAATGGGTTGATCCGTTGACACTTGAGTCAATGCTTCCGAAGACAAAGCTGTGATTGGCTGGTTCACAGCTCCTTTCACATGCGCCTCAGCATAAGCACCGGCATCACGAACATCCCAGATAATCGAGTCTTCTGGGAACTCAAATGTTGTAATTTCTTGTTTACGGATCATTGCGCACTCCTTTTGATGTAAACAACACTTGGCAAATGAAGAAAACATCCCTAGCATCTCAGATATTCTTTCCCTTTGTAAAGGTCTAATCTATGCCTTCTTTCGATATTGTTTCTGAATTAGAAGTTTTTGAAGTAAATCATGCAGTTCAAAACACGCAAAAAGAAATTGCAACACGTTTTGACTTCCGTGGTCAGGACGTTTCTATTGAACTAAATGAAAAAAATAAGGAAATTAAAATTTCGACTGAAAGTGATTTCCAATGTGAACAAGTTTATAGCATGTTAGAAAACCATTTCTTTAAACGTAAGGTGGATATTCAAGCTTTAGATCCACAAAAAATGACAGCTTCTGGCAAAAATGTAGTTCAAGTCATCAAGCTTAAAGATGGCCTTGACTCTGATACCGCAAAAAAAATTAATAAAGCCATTAAAGAAAGCGGCATTAAGGCGCAATCTTCAATTCAAGGCGACAAAATTCGTGTAACAGATAAAAAACGCGATACCTTACAGCAAATTATGGCGTTCTTAAAAGAACAACAATTTGGTGTACCGCTACAATTCAATAACTTTAAAGATTAAGGCAGAATTGCCCCCAAAGGATTCTCATGACACGACCAAATAAACTTCACAAACTGGTAAATGCAACGTCAAAATTACCGAAAGGGATTCAAAGTCGTTTACTAAGCCAAGCATTTGGTCGCGTCGTGCCGATGGTAGGTACTGCTAAAATTCGATATCAACATGTTAGCTCTGAGCGTGTTGAGGTGAGCATTGCCAATCACAAGGCAATGCAAAACCATATCGGACAGCTTCATGCATGTGCAATGGCACTCATTGCAGAGACAGCAACAGGCTTTGTCACAGCGATGAATGTTCCTGATAGTGCTATTGTGCTAGTCAAAACCCTAAAAGTTGATTTCAAACGACCAAGTAAAGGCGCCATGCTCGCAATTGCAACTTTAACGGCAGAACAACAAGAACAGATGCGTACTTCCGACAAAGGTGAAACTTTGGTTCAAGTTCAAGTCACCGATGAATCGGGTGAAGCACCGATCCAGTGTGAAATGTTATGGGCGTGGGTATCAAAAGCCACTCTGAAAAATAAATAAATGTAAATAAAACTTACTTTTAAGTAAGTATAAGTTTTACCATAATGCTCATAAGTTGAGACGGATCTTCACTATTTAATCTGTCTCAATCAGCTCAATATGATGTGACTTTCATGCAAATATTGAGCACCTTATGAAAAAAATCATGATTGCTATGGCGATGGCTTTGCCGTTTATTTTGACCGCTTGCCAAGCACCACAACAAACAGAATCAACAGCTACATCCAAAATCTCGAATGCAAAACAAGCGGAGCGTGCTGCTGAAAATAAAAAAATTGTCATCGATTTTTATGAAGGTGTGTTCTTAAAACATCAAGTCCAAGAATATTCTGATCGGTATATTGGGCACCAATATATTCAACACAATCCGCATGTTCCTGATGGCAAAGCACCATTTGTCAATTATTTCACCCAATATTTTAAAGAAAATCCTCAAGCCAGCAATGTTATTAAACGCGCTGTTGCTGAGGGTGATCTGGTATTTTTACACGTACACTCCACTCAGAATAAACAAGATCGAGGTGAAGCCATCATCGACATTTTCCGAGTTGAAGATGGAAAAATTGTCGAACATTGGGATGTGCAACAGAGTATTCCAGAACAAAGTGCTAATCAAAACACCATGTTTTAAGCTTATAAATTAGAAATGATACACGCACAAAAAAAGCCACAATGATTGTGGCTTTTTAGCATGATTAACTGCTTATTATGCTTGATCAGCAGAAAACTTTGCTTTTGCGTCGGCGGGAATTTGACGTTTAGAACCTTTTACATCCACTGCGACAAAGGTAAATACACCTTCTGTCACACGGATTGGATTACGTGAACTGTCATGGCTATCCCAAACTTCAATTTGCATTTGAATTGAGGTATTCCCCACTTTCAAAATTTTGGTATAGACACTAATCACGTCACCCACTTTCACAGGGACTAAGAAGGTCATTTGATTGATCGAAATCGTTGCACAACGCCCCTGACTGAAACGTTCTGCGTGAATAGCACCGGCCAAGTCCATTTGTGACACAATCCAACCACCAAATACATCCCCGCTCCAGTTGGTATCTGCTGGCATCGCGATGGTTTGTAGGGAAAGCGTTCCTTCAGGTTTTACATGAGTTTCTGACACTTTAGCTCCTGGCGCTGACGTTTATTGAGTTTAATTTAATTGCTGGTCGAGCCACTGCTGTAACTCACCTGCACGCATTGCTCCGCTTATTCTAGCAATTTCGTTGGTTTTATTCATTAAAACTAATGTTGGAATGCTTCGCACATTAAAAGCGCTGCTTAAACGTGGATTTGCTTCGGTATCAATTTTAGCAAAAACCACGCCAGCATTTGACTTTGCCACTTGCGCAAAATGCGGAGCCATCATTTTACATGGACCACACCACTCCGCCCACAGGTCAATCAATACAGGCAAATCACTATTGCTAATGAAATTACTAAAATTCTGTTCATTCAATTCAATTGGTGCAAGTGGAATAAGCCCTTGATGGCATTGACCACATGCAGGACCAATTTCTAGTTTTTCTTCAGGTACACGATTTTTTGCACCACATTCAGGACACACAACGATCATTTAGCTAACTCCAACATGTTGATGTAAAAATTCTAATTGGGTTGTGATGGCTTTTTCAAACCATTGCCCATGATAAATTTCAAAATGCTTCATATCCCACTCATGATATTGCACAAATGGTGCAATATTGGTCGCAGCTTCACGACTAGATTCAATTGGAATCAAGCTATCTGCTTTTGCAGCAATGAAGAGTACTGGCACATTTATTTTCCGAACATCCTGAATCGGTCTGAATCGAATTAATTTAAATAATGCACGTGCAGGAATTTCACCGCTCCAATAATAATCTGGATTAACTATAGATAAATAACCCTCATAACTATCAGGCGATTGTAAAAAGCATAAGCGGGTTGGATCGACCACAGGCAAAGTCGTCGGCGTCATCCCAACTTTAGAGCCCATGTAATCTTGGCTCGATAATTTTAAAGCTTTTGGTAATTGTTGTAAGGGATAACGTTTGGCGCTTTCCGCTCCATCAACAAACGGAACTTGAACCATTATGGCTTTAATATTGTTTAACTGAGCTGCCAATGACAAGACGTAACCACCACTTAAAGAAGTTCCCCATAGCACCATGCGTCGAGCATCAATCGATTTACGTTGCTGCAAATGACTAATCATGGTCTGCCAGTCTTCTAACTGCGCCTTAATATTAACAAGTTCACGTGGGCGTCCGGTACTCCCTCCCCAGTAACGATAGTCAAAAAGTACAACTGCATAACCGGCTTTCGCAAAACGCTGAGCATATTGAATCAATTTAAATTGGCGTAAAGCAGCTAAGCCATGCGCCATTAAAATGACAGCTGGTTTTTCTACATCTTTCGGACGATAAAAATCTGCGGCAATCACTTCTTGGCCGCTTTTGACATACAGTGGTTCTACTGTATAGGCGTGCATAAGCGCTCCATTGCGTTATTTTATGGTTGTAATCGCTTATAAATTTTAAGAACTTTCAGCTCTACAATGAGCTTAATGCTATCATAAAGCATATATCTATGAATCAAATTATGGAGTGACTCAATGAGCGAAAATGTTGGTTTTGCAGGTCAAATTGGTCCTGAACATGTAGAGCAAGTCGTTGAAAAAGGCTTTAAATCAATTATAAATAACCGCCCAGATATGGAAGGTGGCCCTGATCAACCAGCGAGTGCTCAAATTGAAGAAGCTGCACGTACAGCGGGTTTAGACTATGTACATCAACCTGTTGTTGCAGGTCAAATCACTGAACTGGATGTACGCACATTTGCCAACCATTTCAATGAACTGCCAAAACCAGTGCTGATGTTCTGCCGTACAGGTAATCGTTCAAATAACCTTTACCAACTAGCTAAACAGATGGATCTTTTGGATGATTAATGCATTCATTCAGCGTGCATTATTGGTACTTTGCGTGAGTTGCACAACAGCTTCCTTTGCTCAAGACAGCCAAGTGCTCAATGAGAAAGTCAGTGTATCGGGACAAATGACCACAGATAAATTTTCAAGTTTAATCAAACAGCAAAAATTTAAATCTGTCATTGTGAACCGTCCTGACCAAGAGCAAGGCAATGAAGTTTCTGTGCTGCAACTTAGAAGTATTGCTGAAAAATCTCAGGTTAGTGTCGTTTACCAACCTGTTGTCAGCGGTAAAATTTCTCAAACAGACGTGAAAGAATTTGCAAAATATTATAATGAGCTTCCAAAACCCATTTTGATGATTTGTCGCAGCGGCTCTCGTTCGACATCTCTTTTCAATCAAGCTCAGGCTCAAGGTTTGCTCAATGACTAAATTCGTGTTTGCAATTTTATTTACAACAATGTTGCTAACAGGATGTAATTCGATGAATGTACGTCCAACTGTTGGTGTAAGTGTCGGGACTGCACTTTAATTTTGCAGTCCCTCTAATAAAAAAAACAGCGCCGAAGCGCTGTTTTTTTTATTTTAACGAATCGTGTATTCTTGTTTTGTAATTTGTCCTGTCGGAGCTGTAACTGTCAAGATTAAACTATCCCCCGAATCACATTCTTTTAAGCGGTATGAATAATTTACTTGTGTACTCGACGCAAATGTTGATGGCGTTAGTAAATTAAACACAGATGGAACGGTTGCATTACCACTCCATAACTCTGCTGAACATGATTTTTCATTATCTTTAGTATTATCTTCTGCTTGTACGGCTACTGTTGTTCCAGTCGGCATTGGAACAGATTGCGCGCTATTACCAAACAGCTTGAACGTAAAGTTTGTTTTGGTTGTAGTCACAGCTACATCTTTAATTGTTGGCACATCATTACTAAATGAGAAGACTAACTGTTGACGTATTACTGCAGAAAGTTCTGAACTACATGTTCCTGAGATATTTGGTTGAGCAAAAGTACTGACTGCACAGTTATTCCCCACTGCCCCACGTTTATATAAAAACTCACCTAAAGCTGCTTCAAAAATCGTGTTCTCATTATCATCTCGGAAGAAGTCACCAATATTGCTCGTGAGCTCATCAGTACCCGCGGTATATAAATTATCAGAGTTCTTATCAATATAAGATTTATCGCCTTCAACATAAGCTAAAACGGTTACGCGATTATCAGCTGGACGTGGGTTCTGAGTCTGTAAAACAACACTACATTCGCCATCAGTTGTTGAACAATTCGGTGTAATACTTCCGCCCTCTGTAACAAAACTTACAACTGTACCATCAGGAACTTTATTACCAACACGATCTCGTAAACGCGCAACAATCGTAGCTTTGTCGCCATCAATATCCCATTGTAATGCATTCTTAGTTACGGATAGACTCAAACCATTTTGTGTAACGCGCCCTGTTGCAACAGAGACATCTTTTGTCAATGCTGTAACACTTGTATCACTAGCAAGAGTGGCTTTAAGCTCCACAGGTCCTGGTAGGCTACCAGGGAAGATATCTACGACAATCTTACCATCATCATTAGATTTAATTGTTTTTTGTGTTTTGTTATGCAATGTAATAAAACTAAGATCACTTGGCGCATAAATCAGCTCAACCAATACATCTTGGTTCTTAGCAGGCAGATTATTTGAATATACTGTAAATTCAACTTTACCAGATGCACTAGAACCACTATTAGCAGCACCTAACTTAACTTCACCTGAACTATATACAAGTGAATTGGCTTTAATCGGATTAATTGTAATGTTCTTGGTTGTCGTCGTTGCACCATTATTTGCACTAATACTAATAACTTGAGTGCCAGTACATAATTGGCCTCCGTTAGATATTGCAGTATAAGTTGTTTCAACTAAACCTTGATTTGAGTTTACTGTGTTATTCGTAAACGTTCCACAATCTGAACTAAAAGTTACTTGCACATTATTTTGTGCAATACCTGTCGAGCTATCGACAGTTTTTAGACTAATTTTAACAGAACCACCTGCATCAATAGTTGAATTATCAAATACAAGATTATCAAACTTAGTTTTCAGAGCTTCAACAGATACAAAGGTATCGCTTGTATTGGCAGTATTACCACCAATTTCTGCATTTGCTGCAATTTTAAAAATACCAGTTTTAGTTTCATCTACAGGCTTAATTCCAATTTTTGCAATTCCATCAGCATTTGAGAGCACTGTAGCATTTGAAGTTTCAAAACTAATATTTTCGCCCGTGAATGTTACTAATGCACCACTTACTGGCTGACCATTTTGGTCAGTTACTTTTACACTTGCACCAAGAATTGTTAAAGCTGTAGTTTTTTGATTATTGTTGTCAAAAACTTCAACATTAGTGATATTTAATTTAGCAACTACTGGTGTTTTCAATACCGTTATCAGTACCCGAACCTCCACCAGTAGTATTTTCATTTTGGTTAAAATACCCGTCACTACCACCGCCACCACAGCTTGCAAGTAAAATAGAAATAGCAATAGCAGACAACTTTAAAGGTGCTTGTTTATTAAACATGAAATTCCCCTAGAACCCTCAATATATATAGAGTTGTTATAAATATTTATTGGCTGCTATGTAACCATAGTTATAGCTTTATGTAAATAAAAGGAAGATAAATGTTTGTTGTGGTAAATTCTCTATAAATAAGGAGTCTATATGTACGACATCATCATTATTGGCGCTGGAACTGCAGGTATATCAGCTTATAAAGAAGCGATAAAAAAAACACAAAATATTCTCATAATAAATGATGGGCCTTGGGACACAACCTGTGCTCGCGTAGGATGTATGCCGAGTAAAATTCTTATCTCTACAGCAAATAGAATCCATGATATTTCACATGTGAGCGCTCTAGGTCTCGATGTAAAAGCAACAATTAATACAGAGCATGTCATGCAACATGTACAACAACTCAGAGATCGATTTACACGAGCTACGTTAAAAGATGTTGAAAGCTGGCCAGAGTCTCATAAGATTACTGGAAAAGCTGAATTTATTAATGCAAATACAGTCCAAGTAAATAACCAAAGCTATCAAGCAAAATCATTTATTCTTGCTGTAGGAACAACTCCCACTATTGACACTACTCAAAAACATATTCTAGGTTCCAAACTACTTACCTCTGATCAAATTTTTGAACTTAATCACCTACCCGAATCTATTGCTGTGATTGGCAGTGGTGTAATAGCATTAGAACTCGCACAAGCCTTACATCGTTGCGGGGTTAAAACCACTATTTTTGCACGAAGCCGTAGAATTGGCTCATTAACAAGTCCAACACTTCAAAATTTGGCACAAGAAGTACTCAGCAATGAATTAGATATTAAATTCGAAGTATTACCCGAATCTTATGAAGTTCAAAATGATCAGGTTCACTTAAGTTTTACAGACTCAAATAAACAACAAAAAATGAATGTAGATTATGTTTTGGCTGCAACGGGGCGTAGTACCTTACTTAATTCATTAAATTTAGAAAATATCGATGAATTATTTAATGACTTTAAAAAGCTACCCATCGATCCTATCAGCAAGCAATTAGGGGAATATCCAATTTTTGTTGTAGGTGATGCGCACACAAGCACACCTATTCAACATGAGGCAGCACATGAAGGAAAACAGTCTGTAAATAATTGTCTCAACTATCCGATTATTAAGCCGATTAAAACACTCGGTCCGCTTGGTATCCTTTTTTCATCACCACAAATGGCTACAATAGGTAAAAGTTATAAACAACTTAAAGATCTAAATATAGAATTTGTAACGGGTTTCGTTTCATATGAAAAACAAGGACGGGCAATTGTCGCTGCTAAAAATCAAGGCGCGGCTGAAGTTTATATTGATGTTCATACGCATAAACTATTAGGTGCTGAACTATTCTGTCCTGAAGCAGAACATTTGGCCCATTTACTCGCTTGGATCCTTAATGAAGATATAACAATACACCAAATTTTAGAGAAACCTTTTTATCACCCTACACTCGAAGAAGGTTTAAGAACGGCTTTGAAACATGCAAGAAGGCAGCTGAGTTCCTGATTCCTAGGTGAAATAAGGCTTTTTTTGGTTTTTCCTTTTGATTTTTATCATTTTTATTGCATAAAAAAATCCCCCTATCTCATAAGAGTTAGGGGGATTTTGAATAATGAGCTGGCGATGACTTACTCTCACATGGGTAACCCCACACTACCATCAGCGCTAAGAGGTTTCACTTCTGAGTTCGGGAAGGGATCAGGTGGTTCACTCTTGCTATTGTCGCCAGCACAACTGTTATGGATACTTACTGAGGTCTTCTCTCAGAGCAGTGCTCTTCGTGCCTTAGCTTTCAACCAAATAGAGTACATTAACAGATTATTTGAGTTGCATTTTATGTTCTAGCGTATTCTGAATCAAGTATTTCAAGACCGTTTGGTCTTTAATGAATCAATCTCTGCTCACTGCTTACGCAGTTCGTACAACAACTGTTTGGGTGTTGTATAGTCAAGCCTCACGAGCAATTAGTATTGGTCAGCTTCATGCGTCACCGCACTTCCACATCCAACCTATCAACGTCGTAGTCTTCAACGGCTCTTTA
>NZ_VOYM01000082.1:0-11667 GCF_013420285.1 Acinetobacter sp. YH01019 | reverse complement strand
TCATGAGAAAGCCCATATAAATGGGTAATGTACAAGTTGCTGTAGAAGCATGTTTAATTCGTCTGATCACAGATACTTTATAAAGTATTTTAATACTTTTTTGAATCCGTCAATGCGTAAGTCCTATTACTATACAGATATCGCTGGAAATACTACAGGTACATCAGGCTTAACGGCTGCAGACTTTAAAGGATCAACCTGTAACGTCTATAGTTGTGGCACAGAATTAAAAGCCAATGCTTCAGATGCTACAGCACTGTATCAAGGGCGTGATGCAACACATAGTAGTATTGCAATCGGTACAGTAGAGCGCTTGCCTGGTAATCTGCTGAATGCAAAAAGTACGGATACGGCGACAGGTGTGGTCTTTAAAGGTGTCAATGGACAAAGCACGAATTTAGGATCTGTTGCCATAGATGGCGTCTTGATTCAGCACTTAAAAATAAGAACAACAGGGCTGTAGGAGAAATTACATGTATAAAATTTTATGCGCTGTTGTTTGTGCTGCACTGACACAAACTCATGCAGGCTTAGTGTCTATGGATAATACCGAACTCACTGCTGCAACCGGTCAAGGCGGTGCTGATCTCAGTTGGACACTTTCCTTAAACCATCAATACGCCAATGATATGTCGAAAAACAACATTTCTATCATGGATGCGAATGGAAAAACGACTCAAGCTTTTTATGGATATCAATGTTCATCCAATGAGTTTTGTCGCTTAGCACTTGCGCCCAATAATCATGTGGATGCAAATGGTAATAAGAAATGGTTGGTGTTTAAACAGTTTCAAGGAACGTTACAGATCGATCAATTTTCACTAGATGGTGTGACGATTATCAATCGTGAAGGTAATCCACAAACGGCTATGCAGTTGACATTTTATGATGATAAGCCATTAAAAATTAGAAATTTAGGTTTTGCTACGTTGGCGGTGGAAACAGGGACGACAGGTAAGGAAGGTTATGAAAATACCAGTACTTATACGACCTATACCGAAAAGAAAGCTGATGGAACAACTTCAACTTTAGCTGTGCCTGATTTTGATCGTGGTTCAGAACAAGGATTTATGGGTGTTAATGTGCATGGCAACATGCACATGAGTGGAAAGTTAAACATCTTCAGTTTTAACTGCACTGGAAATGGTGCAGGTCGCTGTTAATCAGCTTTGACTGAATATAAGGATATTGTGATGAAAAAAATAACAACTTTAACGGCACTCGCAACCAGTATTTTACTTGCTCAACATGCATATGCTTTTGAAGCGATGACCGATGAAAGCTTGGGTGCAGTTACTGGCCAAGATGGTATTTCGATTACCCATGAAGTTTCTAGAGTCAAAGTTGATCAGTTAAATTGGGTTGACCCAACTGACCAAAATAAGATGAAAATGGGGTTGCACAATGTACAAATAGATGGCGTTGGGCAAAGCACCATTACATCAAAATTAGATTTTGATGTTGGGACTACGGATGCTGGTGTAGGCATGCGTATTGCCGCAAGTGTCAGCCCATTTACTGCTGTTGCGCAAAATATTATGCTGCTGTGTCAAGGCGCAACGTGCCAAACGCCTACGCAAAATTTAGGTTCACTTGCGATTGCAACATCTTCACCTTTAAAAGTATTACTTGAAACCAGCAATGGTCTATTTAACCGTAATGATACGGCGTATATGGAATTTCAATTGCAAAATGCCAGTATTAGTCATGGTATGAATGGACATAGCGTAACCTTAAAGGACTTTAACTTTAACTTTGCTGGTTCAGGTTATATGTATGTCGCAGCTGATGAAGGCATTGTTCTCACCACAAAATCCACAGGGAGCAAAGACCATACGGTCAATTTGGGGCGGGTAAAGGACACTTCAGATGTGCATAGTTCACGTAGCGATGCCACAAACCCCGGCGTTAATATCGATTTACGATACGGTACCGATGGTGGTGCGCAGCGCAATTTAATTCGTATGGGAGCATCGGGTGCTGTCACTAATGCACGAGTTGCCTTAAATGCCAATCAAGACGGAATCAAAGATTTTGGTCTAGCAACGAAGGCTTCTGGATATGAGTCCGTTGGTTCAGGTGGTTTACATTTAGGTGTGCGCGCGGATTTCACTTCAAAGGATGATCCTAGCCTTGTTGCAGGTCAAGCACCGACAACCTTAGAAATTGGCCATACGGGTATTGGTAGTTATGC
Source organism: Acinetobacter sp. YH01019 (assembly GCF_013420285.1). Lineage (NCBI taxonomy): Bacteria > Pseudomonadati > Pseudomonadota > Gammaproteobacteria > Moraxellales > Moraxellaceae > Acinetobacter > Acinetobacter sp. YH01019. The sequence goes on along the minus strand of NZ_VOYM01000082.1, from coordinate 9,473 downwards.
CATTGAATTTTCTAATTTAACGTCTTTAGTTGCTGATAAAAATGCCTATATTGATTTTGGCGATATTTATATCAATACCATTCAAGCAAAAAGCCTTGATTTTCTGGTAAATGATAAATTAAAAGCAACATTAGGTTTAACCAATAATGTTTTAACCCAGAATCTGTCAAATCAAACGGCGGGCGGAAATTTTGCACTAGTGGCGATTCGTGGTATGGATTTTCAGTCCATCGCGCGTACAGCACGATTTATTTCTGATAACTCAATTGCCGCAATTGCAAGTAATGACAATAGTTGGGGGATTGGTATCCCGATTTATAATATGAATGCTAACGTTGCATTATCAGAGAAAAAATACAGTTATAAAAATGCGGCTGAAAAATCAGGTATTGGCTATAACCTTGTAATGAGCACAGATGGTTATGGTGTTGATAAAAAAACAGGAACACCAAGTACAACTTCTATTATTTTGATTGATGGTAAAAAAGGTATTAATGGTCAAGAAGTCAATTATTATGCTGGCTTAAGAAACATCAATGCACTTATTCAATCTGATGGTGTGATTGGTTATGAAAATGATGGCATCTATGTACGTGCAGATAATTTATTGATTGCAGCTAATGCCGAGTTAGCGATTGGTCAACTTCCGGGTTCAACCTATAACTGTGCGACTACAGCTTCTGCCAAATGTGGGACTACAGTACCTTTAGATAATTTCTCTAAACGTGATGATGTGTTGACGAATATTGTGTTTAAACTTGATGGTAAAGGTGAGCTATTTATAGTACCGGGTCTAAATGACACTGCAGAAAATAATTATTTATCTTTCCGTGGAAGCTTTGAATTTAAAGCATTAACTGATGCTGAAAAGAAAGATCAAAAAGTTATGGGAAGCTATTTAAGTTTGATGAATGAAGATGTAAATGCCAGCGGTGTCGTTTCAGCTTCAAGTATCAATATTAATAAAATGCAGGGCGATCTAGGCTTTGATGCTCGAATTAAAATGAAACAAGATTCGGTAGAGTTTGATAATCAGGTAAAATTCAATCCAACCAATAATATGTCTAAAGCGTTTCGTGCAGAAGTTTCGATGTTAACAAATGGCAATATGCAAAAGATGGCGGATATTGCCCTAACCGGTGGAACAATGCGAAGTACGATGGGGATTACTCCACGCTAGTAAAATTAAATCAATAACAAATAAATAAAATAACGAACAGGGAATTTGTTATGAAAAAGAAGTTAATCAGAGGTTTGATATTCTCGACATTTGCGATGAGTAGCTTATCTCATGCAATGATGGCTTTAGATGATGAAAGCTTATCAAAAGTTGATGGTCAAGCTTTACTCTCCATGGAATATACGCAGGGGTATAATTCTGTGGATGAGAGTGGACAAGCCGTTGACCAATCCAAAGTTGGCTTTTATAAACTTGGTTTGGAAGCTGAAATGGAGCTCAATGCCAATATTAAAAAGCTCCAATTGGGTTGTGGTGGTGCAAATGGCTCAGGTGCTTGTGATATTGATATTGATCATATTTCACTGAGTGGCTTGCCTGCAAATAGCAATTATACGTCGGATGAACGTGCGGCAACTTCAGCTTTGCTGACCAATCCTTTTATCGAAATTGCAATTAAAAATCCGAAATCAGCGGCAACACGTGAAGTGATGGGCTTTCGTTTGAGCGCTGAAAAAATTTCTGGATTAATGACATTAGGTACAGAAAATAGCAATACACCCAATGGTATCAATACCTTTAGTGGTTATATGAAAACAAAAGCGTCTGCGGGTGTTGCAACAACTGCCGAGCGTGTGATGGACTATGCTTCTACGCAGCAATATATTGAAGGAGCAGTTAAGGGGACATTATTTGGTGCAGAAGTTGATCTACCGCTTCACTACAAATCAGATAATTATTCTTTTAATTTAAAATCAACCACAGCACCTTTTACGATTCCAGCTACTGTCGTGAGTGGGAATAGAATGACAGATGTACAGTTAAAGGGTACAGGAACAGTTGATCGTCTTGATTTTAGTGGTCCATTAGAAGCTCAAATCTCTCTACTCGGTTTAAACATTAATTTGAATAAAGATGTGACGGGGTATCTTACTGGGCTAAAAACCGATATTACGGTAAATCAAAGTTTAGGTTTGATTCACGCACTTTATCTAAATAACCCTGCTTCGCTATCTTTACAAGCTCAAAAAATAATCTGGCCTGGTGCTGCAGTCGCAGCAGAAAGAGGGTGGTGGCTGGCGATGGAAGATGAAGTCGATTTGGGGAGTATTACACCTTCAGATAAAGTGGCGATTACGGATGAAGTGTTGAAACAAACGATCGCTGGAATTAACCATGACTTAAGTACCAATGTTCGTAATTGTGGAGATTTAATCTTTGGTTGTGTTGCAGGTTCGGCTTTAGATGTTAAAGAAATTAAAAACCCGTCATTAATTGATTTCCCATTAAACAATTTAAAACTTTCTGGACAGGAGTTTCGTTCTAACTGCTTCGGCGGGCTGAAATTCTGTTAAGGCTTAAAATATTTGATATAAAAAATCCCGCACCTAGCGGGATTTTTTATGTTTAGCGCAAATTATTTTGCAAGTTTCGCTAAAAGGTCTTCTTTACTGAGGTTGCTTGATTCTTCATCACGGCGACCTTTGTATTCAAATGTACCAGCATCCAAGCCTTTCTCACCAATCACAATACGGTGTGGAATACCCGTTAATTCGATATCAGAGAATTTAACCCCTGGGCGTTCATTACGGTCATCTAATAATACATCGTAACCAGCAGCTGTTAATTCTTCATACAGCGCTTCAGCAGCTTCCATTGTACGCGGTGACTTATGTGCATTCATGGGCACAATAGCAACTTCGAAAGGAGCAATTGCAGACGGCCAAATAATCCCTTTGTCATCGAAGTTTTGTTCAATCGCAGAAGCAACAACACGGGTTACACCAATACCGTAGCAACCCATAGTCACAACGAGAGGTTTGCCATCTTCACCTAAAACTTTGCAGCCAAGCGCTTCAGAGTATTTTTGACCCAACTGGAAGATATGACCAACTTCGATACCACGTTTAATCAAGATTGTACCTTGACCGTCTGGAGAAGGGTCACCTTCAACAACATTACGAAGGTCATAAACTTCGGTGTATTGTGCATCACGTTCCCAGTTTACACCTACAGCATGTTTATCGACTTGGTTTGCACCAGCAACAAAGTCTGAAAGTACAGACGCTGCACGGTCAACAATAACGGTAATGCCTTTTTCGGTTAAGCCTTGAGGGCCACAGAAACCAGCAGTTAAGCCTAAGTCAGCTAATTGTGCTTCAGTTGCAAAAGTTAAAGGAGCAGTAATTAATGGGTGTTTTTCTGCTTTAATTTCATTCAGTTCATGGTCACCGCGTAAGAATAAAGCAATAACTGGTGCAGCTTTACCTTCTTCAGCAACACCTTGGACCAATAATGCTTTGACAGATTGAGCAGGGTCTGATTTAAGGAATTCAGAGACATCTGCAATAGTTTTTTGGTTAGGTGTATCTACAATTTCGAGTGCTTTGGTTGGCGCAGCGCGTTCACCCACAAGTACTGCTTCAGCCATTTCAACGTTCGCGGCATAGTCTGAGTCGGTAGAGAATGCGATATCGTCTTCACCACTTGATGCCAGTACATGGAATTCGTGTGAACCCGATCCACCAATTGAGCCTGTATCTGCTTGGACTGGACGGAAATTTAAACCCAAACGAGTGAAAATTTTGCAGTATGCAGCATACATATTGTCATAGGTTTCTTGTAAAGATGCTTGATCCACATGGAAAGAATAAGCATCTTTCATAATGAATTCACGTGAACGCATTACACCAAAACGTGGACGAATTTCGTCACGGAATTTCGTTTGAACTTGGTAGAAGTTCGCAGGTAATTGCTTGTAACTTTTTAACTCGTTACGTGCAAGATCAGTAATCACTTCTTCATGCGTTGGTCCAAGAACAAAGTCATTGTTATGACGGTCTTTAAAACGTAGCAGTTCAGGGCCATATTGCACAAAACGACCTGATTCTTCCCATAGCGAAGCAGGCTGAGTGACAGGCATTAGGACTTGAAGTGAACCGGCACGATCCATCTCTTCACGGATAATCGCTTCAACTTTATTTAATACGCGAACGCCCATCGGCAGCCAAGTGTATAAACCTGAAGCCAATTTACGAATCATCCCAGCACGAAGCATTAACTGATGTGAAATAACTTCAGCATCGTTTGGGGTTTCTCTTAACGTTGCAAATAAAAAGCGACTCGCGCGCATGGAAACTGTCCTAAAAAATTAAGCGTTAAAGTAGAGAGTATACAATAAAAAATGAGGCGAACATTTTTCAATGTCCCCTCAATTTAGATTTTGCAATTATGACATGATTTTTTTGGCTTGACGTGCAAGAAAATTACGGAAGTCATCAAGATAAGTAAAAATAACCGGCACCACCACAAGAGTGAGGAGAGTGGAAGTAATGACCCCACCAATCACAGCATGGGCCATAGGTGCACTTTGCTCACCACCTTCACCCAGCCCTAGAGCAAGTGGTACCATTCCCATGACCATGGCACTGGTAGTCATTAAAATGGGACGTAACCGCGTCTTACCAGCATCGATAATGGCATCGTAACGATCGACGCCACGATCCATGGCTTTTTTAATAAAGTCGATGAGTAGAATGGCATTTTTGGTGACTAAGCCCATGAGCATAATGATCCCGATAATGGAAAATAGATTCATGGTGGAGTTAAAAACAAATAATGCGAGGAACACACCGATTAGAGATAGTGGGAGTGATGCCATGATGGCCGCAGGGTGAATGAAGCTATTGAACTGCGAACCCAAAACGATATAAATAAACACAATTGAAAGGGTAATGGCAGTCATGGCATAGCCTGCGGATTCAGCCATATCTTTGTTCGCGCCTTGTGTAACAAAGCTATAGCCCGGTGGCAAATCAAAGTCTTTTTCAATTTGATTGATTTCTGCACCAATATCACCTGCAGGACGGCCTGCAGTATTGGCTTCCACCATTACTTCACGAGCCAAATCACGACGATTAATTTGTGAAGCACCTAAAGTTTGCTCAAAACTCGCAACACTGGCCAAAGGTACCAATATAGGTAAGCCAGCTCCATCGTTTTTTTGAGAAGTGATATACATATTTTGAATATCAGTGGGTAGGCGACGTTGATCTTCGGTGAGACGTAGATTTACATCATAGGTTTCACCTTTGTCGTCTTTCCATGTAGTCACATTGTCGCCTGCTAGAAGTGGGCGAACTACATTGGCAATTTGATTGACTGATAGTCCTAAATCACTCGCAAGAACACGATTTACGTGAACCCCTAAAGTTGGTTTTGGTTCCTTTAACGAGCTTTCTAAATCGACAATACCTTCTACTTTTGCTACCTCAATTAAGAAACGATCTGAAATACGTTGTAATTCGTTTAAGTCAGGGCCTTTAATAGAAATCATGACCGGTTTTTGACCACCTGAAACAGTTTCATCGGCTGAAGCGACTGATGTGATTGTAATCCCAGCCACATGTTTCAAGCGTTGACGGAATTCGTTGTTTAAATCAGTCAAACTCTGCTTACGTTCAGTACGGGGGGTAACTGTGACACGTAAACTCACATGGTTCTTACCACGATCTGTAGCACTATTAATTGCGCCGTAGGTTGCTTTGACTTCAGGATGTTGACGAACAATCTGATCAACTTGCTTCAGTTTGGCTTGTGAATATTCGAGCGTTGCATCAACAGGTGTTTCAAATTTAATGCGAATTTCACCTTTGTCTGGCACAGGGACAAATTCTGTCCCGATCAGTTTCGACAGACCAAGTGCACCAAATAAAGATGCAACAGCAATTAAAATAGTAATGAAACGGAAGCGTAAAGCCAGTTTGAGCAGCTTTTCGTAATGATGACTTAAGTTATCGAGCTTTCCAGAGATCCAATTAAAGAAACGCTTTACACGTCCTGGTTTTTTGTTTGGGTCATGTTTTTCAGCCCAATGCGCAGAGAGCATCGGGTCAAGGGTAAAGCTGACAAACATGGAAATGAGTACCGCCGTACTTACCGTGACACCAAACTGATAGAAGAAGCGGCCAATAATACCGCCCATAAAAGCGACAGGAAGGAACACCGCAACGATAGTGAGCGTTGTCGCTAATACAGCGAGGCCAATTTCTTTGGTACCATCTAGTGCAGCTGTGACATGGTCTTTACCCATATCGGCGTGGCGTACAATATTTTCACGGACCACAATCGCATCATCAATCAACAGACCAATACTCAGAGATAAAGCGAGTAAAGTCATCATGTTAATTGTGAAACCAAATATCCAAATAAAGGTTAGCGTGCCCAATAGAGCTATCGGTAAAGTTAAACCTGTAATCGCTGTAGAGCGGAATGAGCCTAAGAATAACAAGACGATTAATATCGCCAAAACGGCACCTTCAATAATGGTACGCGCTACATCTTTAATACTGCCGCGGATACCTTTTGAAGAATCGACGACGACTTCGGCTGTTGTTCCTTTAGGGAGTTGTTTTTGAATCTCTGCAAGGGTCTCACGGGTATTGTCTACGACTTCAATCACGTTTGAATCTGAACTGCGTAAGATGTCGACAGCAACAGCCGTTTTGCCATTGAGATAGGCGCTCGATTCCATTTCAGCTTGGCTATCTTCAATCTCCGCAATTTGTTTGAGATATATTGGTGCACCATTTTTATTGGTAACCACCAAATCACCAAAAGCTGAAGGGTGGATTACACGCGATTTAATTTCGACTACCAACTCTGAATTGGCTTGTTTAAGCGTACCGCCTGGAACTTCGATATTTTCAGCTTTTAAGGTATTTATGACTTGATCAATACCAATGCCATAGCTTTGTAATTTTTGAGGATTAACCTGAATGCGGATTTGTCGTTGAGCATCGCCGAGTAAATTGACTGTTCCGACCCCGGGCACAGTACGAAGTTGAGGCACAATCCGTTGATTCAAATAAGAACTCAGATCACGTAGGCTCATATCTTTGGATTCAAAGACAATGGACATGATAGCACTGGCTGTCGGATCGTAACGCTCTACAATGGGATCATCAATTTCATCACGAAATTGGGCGGTCACAGGTGCAATTTTATCTCGTATATCTTGTGCTGCAACTGAAGAAGATACGTCAAGATTAAACTCTACAATGACCGTTGATAATCCTTCACTGGATTGTGAGATGACTTGTTTGAGTCCAGAAATGGTGTTGATTTGATCTTCAAGTTTTTTGGTAATTTCAGATTCGACCGACTCAGGCGAAGCACCTGGATAATTGGTATAAACCACAACAAATGGAAAATCGACATCAGGAAATTCCTCGACACCCATCCGTTGCCATGAGGCAAGCCCAAGCACCATCAGACAGAACATCATCATAATGGTGAAAACAGGGTATTTCACACTAATTCGGGTTAACCACATAACAACAATCCTGATTTTTTCTTTTAGTTCTTGGCAATGCTTACGACTTGCTGAATATCTTCATCGTTAAATTTTACACGGCTAATCAAATCGCTATTTTGCAAGCCTTGAACGATCGCTGTGTTATTGCTGTAGCTTTGATTCAAAATCTGAATAGGTGCTTTAGCAATTTTATTTTGTCGAATGACCCACACATATGGGTTGTCTTTTACATTTTGAATCGTGTCGAGGGGAATTTGTTGACCACTTATGGACTGGGCACTAACGAGACTGCCATCAACAAAAGAACCAATACTTAAAGAGGTGATCGCTTCATTCGGTTGTGCAAAAAATTCAATTTGACGGCTGGTTTGATCGGCAATCGGGGAGATACGATTGACATTGGCAGTTAGTACATTGCTATTCCCTTGAATCGTGTATTCAATTTTTTGTCCAATTTTTAGTGCGGCTTGCATATCACTTGGCAGTTTGGCCTGAATTTCTAGGCGGTCAGGATTCACAATTTCAAACAAGGTTTGTCCCGCACTAACCGTTTGGCCTGGCTCGACTTCACGTTTAGTAATTACGCCACTAATAGGGCTATAAATGGTTCCATCTTGATTGGCTTTACGTGCAATATCTACATTGGCTTGTTGTGCACGAACACTTTCCATTTGACCTTGATAGTCCACGCGACTTTGCTCAAATTCAACTTTGGAAATAAAGCCTTGATTCAGTAAACGTTGTTTTCTTTCCATCATCAAGCGTGCTTGATTGGCTTGGGCTTGAGTGGACGCGAGATTGGCCTGTGCTTGAGCAAGACGTGATGCATTATCTTGATTGTTTAAATGGACAAGAATTTGACCTTTATGAACCTGTTGACCCACTTCAGCAGTGACATTGGTTGCAGTAGCCGTAACTTGAGCCTGAATACTACTTTGTTGCACGGCACGAATGGTGCCGGTAAAGGCAGTTTTACTGACCGCTGAACCTTGTTGAATCGGGACTAAATCTTGCTGAATTAACTCAATCTTATTTTGTGTTTTAACCGTTTCTTGCTTTTCATCTTTTTGACATGCTGCCAATGTTAGGCTTAAGCAAAGCAAACTAAGTTTAAAAAAATGAGATGAAGGCTGTGCAGATTGCATAATGGTCCTTTTATTCAGCTGTCTATAGAAAGCAATTGAATAACAGAATTTACTCCATCGCTTTTAAACGTGAGATAATTCTGTCGTATTCTGCTTCTGTATTTCGATAGCGAGTTTGTAACGATTGAATATATTCTTTTTTCGCTACCATGTTTTTTTGATTATTGTTTAATGTGGTTTTTAGTTTTGCAGGAACAGTTTCACCTTTCCTGAAATATTCACGTTCTTGGCGTACAAATAATACACGATCTGTTTGTAATTGTTTTAATTGTTCTTGTTCAAATACAATTTGCTTACGGATGCCGGTCAACGCATCACGCTTTTTCGCTGCAGCAGTACGACTATTGGTATAAGCTTTTTTTAATTTTAAATCTGCATCTTGCTGACGAGCTTGTGCAGCACGTTGAGGTGCTTGGCGAACATCCGATTCAGCATTGTATGGACGGTTACGTTTTATGACTTGCATGTTTTGGTCAAGTGCTTCATAACCGTAGCGGATGTGATTAGGTGTCACATTGGTACTAATATTGGCCACACCTTTGCTGTCGTAATAACGATACCAAGTGGCTTTTTGAACTTGTTGAGCAGATGTAGTTGCAGCTTGAATACAAGGAACCTGTGCAAACAAGCACAACATCAATATCGTTTTTTTTGTGATGCTTTTCAGACCAATGAAGGTAAGTTTTTTATTGAACTGACTCGACATTGGGTGGTGTTTCAAAAAGTATGCTGAAAAAAAGCAGGTTGAATTTTGATAAAATAGAGAAATGCAAATAACTCTAGAAATCAAATGTCCAACCTGCCTCAGTGACAGTATAAAGAAAAATGGCATCAA
>NZ_VOYM01000081.1:0-12229 GCF_013420285.1 Acinetobacter sp. YH01019 | reverse complement strand
GCAGGGTCTTGTGGTGGCGCACCTTTGGATATTATTAAAAAATACATTGAAAACCAACAAGGTTAAAATCTTTGAAATTCACCTCCACCCTGACTGTCGGGTGGAGTCCTCTTTCACTTTAAGATAGATGGCTTTTCTTCACCACTCGACCCCAACGGTAAAACACTGCGGGTTAAAGAAATCACCACCTGCAACACGATTGCGCCTATCACGACTAAAAGGCTAGAACGCCAAAAGGCCTGCTTATACTTTTGCCAATGCATAGACAGCATGCTTTTATACAGCCAACCTACCGCAATAAATAAGATGCCCCGAAAAATTGAATCCCCTAAAGCAACCTGAACAGAAATACCAAAAAGTTGTTCTAGGATAAAGCTATTAAAAAATATCAGTGGGAGAATACACAGTGCAAAAGTATCACGCCATTGCCATGAAATGTGTTGAGGAAAGGATTCAGCTCGAACCAATTGAGTAAACGTCATTGTTATAAAATCTTTCTTAAGCAGTAGAGTTTCATCATTATTGTGACGCAATATACACTTTTATTCTGCTAGGTTTTTGTAGGCAAATCAAAATAGTTTCTTCAGTGTTATAAAAAAATCGCACAGAATAGCTTCTGCGCGATTTTTTCTTCACCCTCTCCAAACCTCTCCCAAAGGAAGAGGCTGAAAAGCGAAATTACATCTCAACCATTTCAACGCCATCAATGCGAGCAACGGTCATCAAGTCTTTATCACCACGGCCTGAAACGGTGGCAATAATGATTTGGTCTTTATCCATAGTTGGCGCCAGCTTGGTCACATACGCCATTGCATGTGAGCTTTCTAGCGCAGGGATAATACCTTCAATTTGAGTTAAATCACGGAAGCCTTGCAATGCTTCATTGTCATTGATCGGCACGTAGTTCACACGGTGCATATCTTTTAAAAAGCTGTGCTCAGGGCCTACACCTGGATAATCCAGACCTGCAGAAATTGAATGCGTTTCAATGATCTGACCTTGTTCATCCGACATTAAATAGGTACGGTTGCCATGAAGCACACCAACATGTCCTGCATTTAATGGTGCAGAGTGTTTGCCTGTTTCAATGCCGTAGCCTGCCGCTTCAACACCGTACATTTTTACATCTTCATCGTTCAAGAATGGATAGAACAAGCCCATTGCATTTGAACCGCCGCCCACACATGCCACCAAGGCATCTGGTAAGCGGCCTGCTTGTTCTTGAATCTGTTTACGTGCTTCACGGCCAATGATCGATTGGAAATCACGTACTAGTTGTGGATATGGGTGCGGGCCAGCCACTGTACCAATCACATAATAAGTAGAGTCAACATTGGTTACCCAGTCACGCATCGCTTCGTTCATGGCATCTTTCAATGTTTTTGAACCGCTTTCGACAGGTACAACAGTCGCACCAAGCAAACGCATGCGGTACACGTTCATGGCTTGACGTTTAACGTCTTCAGCACCCATAAACACTACACATTCAAGGCCTAAACGCGCTGCAATTGTTGCCGTTGCTACACCATGCTGGCCCGCGCCTGTTTCCGCAATAATGCGTTTTTTGCCTGAAAGTTTAGCCAGTAAAGCCTGACCAATCGTGTTGTTTACTTTATGCGAGCCTGTATGGTTTAGGTCTTCACGTTTTAAGTAAATTTGCGCACCGCCAAGTTCTTTTGACCATCGTTCAGCATAATAAAGAGGACTAGGACGACCTACATAATAGGCTAGATCACGGTCGAATTCTGCCAGAAACTTAGGATCATCCTTCATACGGAAATAAAGTTTTTCTAAGTCTTCTAATGCTGCCATTAGAGTTTCTGACACAAAACGTCCGCCATGGATACCGAAATGCCCGCGTTCATCTGGGAATTGGGTATAGTCAATCTTATTTTGCTGATCCACGTTGGACTCCTTGCATAAACTGTTCAATGAGTTTCTTGTCTTTGATACCTTTAGCGGACTCTACGCCTCCGCTGACATCAACTGCATAAGCATTGGTCGTCTTTATAGCGTCTTCAATATTGTCAGGCTTTAAACCGCCTGCCAAGATTAATGGAATATCGAGTTTGGGGAATTGAGTCCAGTCAAAACTGTGCCCTGTTCCACCTTTGAGTTCAGGATGCCATGCATCCAAAAGCACTGCGCTTGCCCCAGCGTTCTGATACTGCTGTATTTCAGCAATCACATCCATATCAGGTTTCATTTGAATGGCTTTATACCAGCGGCGGCCAACCTGCTGCGAGATCTGATTGCATTGTTCAGGCGTTTCATCACCATGAAACTGCAAAATATCGACAGGTGCTTGTTTTAAAATCTCGGCAATTTCATCCTGCGATGCATTCACAAATAAACCCACAGTTTGCACATATGCAGGGACATGCTGAACCAATTCAGCAGCCTGCACTGCCGTTACACTGCGTGGACTGGGCGCAAAGAAGACAAATCCGATGGCATCTGCGCCAGCTTGGACTACAGACTGGATATCTTGAATACGTGTGATTCCGCAAATTTTGGCACGGGTTCGCATATTATTGTGGCTCTAACTCCGCCCTATTCATAGCCTATCTATAAATATGAGGGCGAATCATTGTAATGCAATTTTCATAGATTGCGTGGATTTTCAGCATGTTTCCGCAGCAAAAATAAAAAGCCCTGAATGATCAGGGCTTTTTTCACATTTTCATCGATTATTTCATTGCATAACGCAAGGTTACCCAAGCTGTGCGGCCGTCTTGGTTGTATAAAGTGCTATTGCTGTAGTTTGTCGAATATTCTTTATCAAACATATTGGCAAGCTTGGCTTGAACACTGAATTCAGGCGTTGCTTGATAAGTTACTCGCGTATCTACTGTAGCAAAAGAGCCCAAATCAGTATTTGCAGCATTGGTATAACGCTTATCTTCCGCATGAACTGAAGCACCGACAGTCCACTTATCCATCGTATAATCAGCTGATGCATTAAAGATTTGCTTTGGCTTTAAGACCAGCTGCTTGCCATGAAGCCCTGCTGTTTCGTTTTCAGGTTCTTGATATGTATAATTCAGATTCCAAACAAAATCATTTAATTGCTGAGTGAATGATACTTCAGCACCTTTAATTTTTGCCTTATCTATATTGCTTGGAACATTGTTCCCAGATGCATTTGGTGCCCATGCGATCATATTTTCAATTTCATTATAAAAACCATTAAGTTCCCATTGAACATCACTCACCACACCTTTGAAACCAACTTCATAGTTTTCAGATTCTTCTGGTACTAAGGTCGGGTTTTCACTTCCTGGCCAATATAAATCATTGAATGTTGGAGCTTTAAATGCTGTCCCATAACTAACATACGTTTGTACAGCATCATTAAAGCGATATCCTAAAGTCGCACTACCAGTCGTATGATTACCAAACTGCTCGTTATCATCTTGACGAATAGCACCTTGCACATCAAAGTCACCAAATGAACCTAGATATTGTGCAAAGTAAGCTTTGTTATCTCGCTCTTTAACAGCATAAGGTTTCGTACCTGAAACTTCATCATTCTGATAATCAAAGCCAAGCATCAAGGTATTTTGCTTATTAAAGTTCAACGTGTTTAACCATGACAAGCTGTCACGCTGTGTATTAATAACTGATGGATAACCATCTCGGCTATCTAATTTATCTTCAGAACGGCCTAACTTTAATCCTGTAGTCCACATATCGAATGGCTTATAGGTTGCACCAATGCTGTAAACATTTTGCTCTATTTTACTATGAACATTTTCAACATCGGGAGTCCATGGTAGATCCTTGCTATCATATTCATTTTCACCATTTACAACCAATATGCTTGCATCTACATCAAATTGATCACTGAATTTATGTCCCATACGTAAAGATGCAGACTTATTTTCATAGCCATCTTTATCTAAGTCAGGTACTTCAGTGATATTTGTCGCATCAATCCCTTTAGTTTTCGTACCAGCTAAATTTAATGTTGCCCATGTATCATTTTGGCGAATATTTAAACCAACATTCCCTTGATAAGTTTCATGCGAGCCATAGGTAAACGATGCAAATGGCTTGATACCATTTTGATTTCCTTTACGGGTAAAGATTTGAATTACACCACCAATGGCTTCTGAACCATATAAGCTTGAACGTGGGCCACGTAAAACTTCCACTCGTTCAATCTGATCAATTGGAAAATGTTCAAAAGCGGTTTCACCTAAAGTAGCAGAACCTACTTTTTGACCATCGACCAAGACTAATGCATGACGGTTACCTGTACCGCGAATTGAAACACTTATAGTTTTACCTAAACCGCCAGTATTGCTATAGGTTACCCCAGGCACTGTACGTAGTAGATCTTGCAACGAACTAAACTGCTTACGTTCAATTTCTGAACGGTCAATTACAGTCACGGCAGCTAAGGTCTTCTGTGCGTCTTGCTCAACAATATTGGCAACCGTGTTGGTTATGACTGGAAGTTGATGAACTTGGTCTGCTGCCATCGCTGCAGAAAGTGGAGATAAAACAAAGATCGACCCGATGAGAGTCTTAGAGAAAGAATGCATGCTGTATTCCCCGATCGCACCGCCCGTGCGAATAATAAAAGTGGATAACGCGAGGCGGATTCAGGGTCAGCAAACAGAGCCACAATAATAGGCACAGTGATGCAATCCTGTTATAACGCCCGCCGCATTAGGTATAGGTTTGCATCAGGCCGGTCTCCGGACTTACGTTATTAAATAACGATTCACCGTTGCGGGGGCAGTGTCAGATTAAAATCACGGTTAGGCTATTTTACTGACTTCCCAGTTTCACTTCTCATATTAAGGAAGCACCTGAAGCGCAGGCAGATTAATTTCTGATCCACTTCAAGTCAAGGGATTATTCAATTCCAATAAAAGCCTGACAGATGTGATTGTCCACCTAACATGAGTTCTTTATAATTCATTCTATTCACAACAGTTGGCATGGGAAGTTTCGACAACACTGCCCCCGCAACGGTGCGCAAAAGTAAATTTGCCAGTCCGATACCTGCTCACTGTGTTCTATCACTCAATCATTTACGTGGGGTAAATGTATGGAGCATCGCATGTCAACTTTAGCTCGCCCTACAGCACTCGCTACAGGCATTGCTGCCGCTTGGGCTTTTTCTACATCTTGTTTTGCAAATGAATCGCGCATTGCTCAACCGACAATGGATACCATTGTGGTGACTGCAACACGCTCACAAGAAAAATTAGAAAATGTGCCAGCACGTATTTCCATTATTGAGCCACAAACCATTGAACAATCGCCGATTTCTCAAATGAGTGATTTATTACGTAATGATGCGTCCATTAACATGGTTCAAAATGGCGGCTTAGGACAAGTTGCATCTATTTTTTTACGTGGAACCGAATCTGATCATACTCTCGTGCTACGTGATGGTGTGCGTTTAAATTCAGCTAGCTCAGGTATGGCACCCCTACAATTTTTAGATACCACTGATATTCAGCAAATTGAAATTCTTAAGGGCCCCGCCTCTGTACTATATGGTTCTGATGCCATAGGTGGTGTGGTTCAAATCATTTCAAAAATACCAACTCAAAATAGCGCCTTTGCAAGTGCAGAATTGGGTGAACATAAAACCTATAAAAGTATTATTGGTGCAGACCTTGTTGAAAACAGCTACTACGCTCAAGTTCGTGGACAGCGCCTTGAATCAGATGCAACCAAAGTTTTCGATTTAGATGAACTCAGTACAGCCAGTTATGATCAAAAAGGCTGGAGTGCAAAATTTGGTTCTAAACAGGACAATCATGCGTATTCATTAGATTATAGTTATAACGAAGGGCGTAATTTTTATGTTAGTTGTAGCAATGAAGATAAAGACTATAACTGCCTAAACTATAGCAATACTGCGCAAGACTTTAACAATGAAAATATTAATCTGCGTGGTGAAATCCAATTCATGCCAAATTGGGAAGTTCATGCGCGAGTGTCTCAGTTTAAAGATGAACTTAATCAACTGGCGAATAGTGATTTTACGCATAATAAGACTCAAGAAGCTGAACTTTACTCAAAATTAAAGCTCACTTCGACACAAACGCTACTTACAGGTGTTACTCATCGTAAAATTGAAGGCGACATCATTTCTTATGGAACGGGTTACCACGATGATAATCGCAGTACTGGCTACTATGTGCAGCATCAATATCAACAAGATGGCTTAAATACCCAGCTTGGGTTACGCCTTGAAGATGATGCCAAATACGGCTCTCATACTGTAGGACAGGCAGCTGTGCGTTATCAGATTTTACCCTTGACCAGTATTTACGCCAATATCGGCACTGCATTTAAATCTCCAACCTTGGATGAACTTTATAATAGCTGGTCAGGAAATACGAAACTGCGACCCGAAGAAAGTGTATCGTATGAAATTGGCTTAGATCAGAAATTCAACCATGGTTTTAGTACAGGCTTGTCTTTATACCACACCAAAGTGAATGATCTTATTGTCAATGGCCCGCAATACACGCTAGAAAACCTCAATGAGGCGATCTATCAAGGCATTGAAAGCTACGTACAGTGGCAAAATGGCGGGTGGTCGAATAAGTTAAGCTACAACTATGTAAAAGCACAAAATAATGAAACCAAAGAGGATTTACAACGACGCCCACGCCAAAATCTGAGTTTAACTACAGGTTGGAGCAATGACATTTATGGGATGAATGCTACTCTAAATGCTAAATCTGACACTGCAGATTATCAAGCGCGTAATCCGGGCTATGCCACTGTTGATATCAGTGCATTTTGGCAAGTCAATCCAAACCTGAAGTTATTCACTAATCTACAAAATATTGGCGATGTAGAATACAAAACCTCATCTTATGGTTCAGGTTTGTACTATATGAATGGCGGCCGTTTGGCTTCTATTGGCCTGACAGTTAAGTACTAATTTCACACCGTGTTATTCAACTTTTAATCAAAAATGGACAATTAAAATGGGCCACCGTTTAAGTAAAATTTATACTCGCACAGGCGACTCAGGCACCACAGGCTTAGGTGATGGTTCACGCGTTGCCAAAGATGATTTGCGTATCACTGCACTCGGTGATGTCGATGAACTGAATGCTGCTATCGGTATTTTACGTTCACAAATAGCTGTCAGCAGTATCATAGATAAAGCAACGTGGGATAAATCACTCAGTTTGATTCAACATTGGTTATTCGATCTTGGTGGTGAAGTCTGCATTCCAAACTTTAATTTGGTACAAGCGGTATCAATTGAATTTTTAGAAAAAGACATTGACCGTATGAACGAAGCACTACCAATGCTCAAAGACTTTATCCTGCCATCAGGAACATTGGTGTGCAGCTTTGCCCATCAAGCACGTAGCGTGTGCCGCCGTGCAGAACGTAGCGTCATGTCTGTACATAGTCGTGATCAAAATATTCAAGCCAACTCACTGCAATTACTCAATCGTTTATCCGATTGGTTATTTGTGGCATCACGCGCTTTGCAGCGTGCTGAAGGAGGTTCTGAAGTGCTATGGCAAAAAAATATCAATGACACCATTGATCAATAAACTGTGCTGCAACAAGTCTCTTTTCTCACTACAGTTTTGACCAATTAAAAATCAATTTTACATTGAAATAAATCGAAACATTTCATCCGATCATTCTTGTATTTCAGGATGATCGGATCAAAATAACAGTGTCATCTCCCTGTCATTCTTACAGGACATTATGTTCTTAACATCCTTTTTTGTAGGCCTCGTATGCGCATAATCGGTCACCGTGGCGCTCGTGGTGAAGCACCTGAAAATACCCTAGGTGGTTTCCAATATATTCAAGATTTAGGCATACGCGCCGTTGAATTTGATGTGCGACAGCTAAAAGATCGCGCCTTGATTGTGATGCATGACGATCAATTCATCCGTACCACCGGCCAAGATAAGTATCTATATGAATGCGAAAGTTCTGAACTAGAACCGTATAACCATGCAGTGACATGGTCTGAATGGAATAAAGTTGAGCCAACACCTTTATTAGATCAAACGCTGAAGATCATCCATAACTTTGATCATATCGAAGTTGAGGTGAAAGCGGTGAAAAACCAAGATGAAGCAGATCAACTTACAGCGGTTTTGCAACATCAACTAAAAGGTTTCGAACAATCTGCGGTGATTACCAGTTTTGACCCCAAAATTCATTACGCCCTCAACACGCAGAAGTCTCATTTCAAACATGGTTTATTGATTGAAGATAACGTCCAATTTAAAGCGATTGATCAAGCCCTAGCTTTAGGATGTTGTCAAATTGGCTGGATGAATCAACTGGCAACGAAAGAAATGATTCGAGCGACGCAACAAGCAAACCTGAATATCAGTGTTTGGACTGTCAATGATATTGAACGTGCGAAAGAATTAAAGGATTTAGGTATAAACGGTTTAATTACCGATTTTCCAAAATTAATGATGCAGCATTTTTAATACTGCATCATTCTACTAATCATACCTATGCCTAGTTGTACTGAAAGGATGATTTACGCTCAAGGACAAGTAGCGTCTGACCACGGCTATTCTGCATAGTCATACGTTTCCCGTGTATTTGAAATTGCGTGACTGCTTGTAGCACATCGGACAGTTCGGCCTCTTGTGCCAAGGCAGAATCACAACTTAAATATCCTGCACGCGCATTCAGATCAATGCTGCCTTTCAAAGTATCCATCACATAGTTACCCTCTATACGATTACACCCCGTATTGCCTTGAATTTGTTTAAATTGTGAATTGAATAATAGATAGGGGCTACTGTGAAAAAACTTCGCCTTGTTTCCTGATATTTGCACAATGTCCCATTGCACATCTTGAATCCCATCAGACAATCGGGTGACTTTTAAAGGACGTTCCACCGAACTGCTTGATGACTTAGTAGTCATTCCAGAAGGCGTGGAACTTTGACATGCTGCCAAACCGAATAGACTACTTAACACACCATAAACCATGTGGTTTTTAAGTATTTTCAGCAGTTTTTTATGCTTATTTTGCTGATATTTATGCATGTTCATCTTCCCTTTAAAAAGTCAGAAAACTTCAGTCTTATTATGTTACTGTTTAGTACAATACAACTGTACAATAACAGTGGTTAAATCGGGTTTTACCGTGCTAATATGCTGTACAACTCTAATCCCTTAAAAAAATAAAGGGATTAACCTCAATAATACCTCCCAAGGTTTCAGGAGTGCTGTTGGAGATGAATGCTCCCCTACCCAAAGCCCCAATGAACTGGATCGCGATTTTTGCATTGGTGTTCTTACCAATTGTTGCTGTTATCGCTATTCCGTTATATGCCATGAATCATGATTTTAGTGCTGCTGCATGGATCAGTATGATTATCTTACTGGGCGTTAGCAGTTTAGGAATCACGGCGGGCTACCACCGCTTATGGGCACATCGTGCTTATGAAGCAACTCTACCATTAAAAATCATTTTAATGCTGATGGGTACTTTTGCCGTTCAAAATAGTATTTTATTTTGGGCTTCAGGCCACCGTACACATCACCGTCATGTTGATGATGTGGATCAAGATCCATACTCAATCAACCGTGGTTTTTGGTATGCACATATTGGTTGGATGCTTCGTGATTATCCAGCAGCAGCACCAAACTATAAAAATGCACCTGACTTATTAAAAGATAAAGTCGTGATGTTCCAAGACAAATATTACATCCCTTTAGTGATTGCCGTTCACGCAGCTATTTTGTTACCAATTGGTTGGGCTGTGGGCGATATGTGGGGCGTATTGTTATTAGGCGGTTTAATGCGTTTAATCTTAAGCCATCACGTAACTTTCTTTATTAACTCACTTTGCCATATGTGGGGCAAACGTCCGTATACTGATGAAAATACAGCACGCGACAACTTTGTTCTAGCTATTGCTACTTGGGGTGAGGGTTATCATAACTATCACCACATTTTCCAATACGACTACCGTAATGGTGTTAAGTGGTGGCAATATGACCCAACTAAATGGTTAATTTGGTCATGTTCTAAATTAGGTTTGGCAAAGAACTTACGCCGTATTCCAAGCTTTAATATTAAAAAAGCTGAGTTGGCCATGAAGTTTAAATATGCTGAACAAGACCTTGCGATTTATGGTCTGAATATGACCGATGACATCGCCACAGCAAAACAACGTATTTCTCAAGAATATGATGCGTTTTCGCAAACCTTGAATGACTGGGCGAAATTAAAAGAACAGGAAATTCAAGCGAAGAAAACCGCCGTTGCTGAAAAAATCCATCAAATGGATGACAAGTTAAAGCTTGAGTTCCAACAAGTTGAGCAACGTCTTTCACATCACCGTGAAACACTGAATCAATTGATGCGTAACTTGAAGAAAAAAACGGTTTAAGCTGTTCTCCTACTTCTTGTTCACACAACAAAGCCTCCTGATGGAGGCTTTGTTCATTTTAAAGCTACAGTTTTCATAGCGCACTTTGCTATAGTAAAACTCATTTCAAATGTATTTTCGCACTTATGCAATTCAATACTCGATATTCGACACTTAGTCCTAAACTGTATCACCACCAACTCCCTTCCCCATTAAAAGGTGCAAAAGCTGGGCATTTTAATGCTGCTTTGGCTGAACAGTTACAATGGTCGGATGAAGATAAAGCTCAATGGGTAGAGATTTGCAGCGGGCAAAAAACATTTGAGGAATTTGAGCCTCTAGCGATGGTCTATGCTGGTCATCAGTTTGGTCAATGGGCTGGTCAACTTGGTGATGGACGCGGTTTACTGATTGCTCAAATCCTCAATAAGCAAGGTCAAACAATAGACCTCCATCTCAAAGGTGCAGGTTCTACGCCTTATTCACGCATGGGTGATGGCCGTGCAGTGCTACGTTCAGTAGTTCGTGAATATCTTGCAGGACATGCGCTGAACAGCTTAGGTGTTGCATCGAGTAATGCCGTGGGTTTTACCAGCTCTGAGCAAGGTGTGCAGCGTGAAAAACTCGAGCTTGGCGCGATGATGCTACGTACATCAGACTGTCATATTCGTTTGGGACATTTTGAATGGATCAACCAATATCAGGGCGATTTACTGCCTGAATTTACCCAAAAATGTATTGAATGGCATTACCCTGAATGTTTAGATACAGAACAACCCATTTTGGCCTTTGCGACCCAAGTCATTCAGCGTACTGCGGTGATGATTGCCAAATGGCAGCTCATTGGTTTCGCACATGGCGTGATGAATACTGATAATTTAAATATCACAGGTTCAACCCTAGACTTTGGCCCTTATGGCTTTATGGAGCGCTTCCGTCCAAACTGGATCAACAACCATTCAGATTATCAGGGTCGCTATACCTATCAGCAGCAGCCGAGTATTGGGCATTGGAATTTATGGCAATGGCTGAATAATCTCGTTCCGCTCTGCCCTGCGAATTATGACAAAGAACAATGGAAAGACGATTTAGCCCAATGCTTAGAGCATTTTGAACTGACCTTCTTGGAACATTATAAATTGGGCTTAGCTCAGAAAATGGGTTTGCCAAGTTTCCATCAAGACAGCTTTGACTGCGCCATGGCCTTTTTGCGTATTCTGCAAAGTGAACAGCTGGATTACACGCAAAGCTTTATTCGTCTGCAAAATCATGAATATGAAGCCATTAAAGATGACTGCTTAGACCGCCACGCCTTTGAAGGTTTCTTGGCCCAATATGAAAGTATCCGTGAGCATCAGGACACCGATGCTTTAGATGCTGAAATGGCAAAGGCCAATCCGCATTATATTTTGCGAAATCACATGGCGCAAAAAGCCATTGAACTGGCAGAGCGTAATGATTTTTCTGAAGTTGAACGCTTATTTACATTACTATGCCAGCCTTATCTGAAACAGCCTGAACTGGAAACAACAGAAGATTTAGGCCCCTTGCCAACTGATGTGCCTGAAGTGATGGTGAGCTGTTCATCTTAAACATTTATCCACAAATTCATGCTTCAATCGAAGCAAAATTGTGGATAATTTAGACATTATCCACAATTGAAAAAAAGATGGACTGCGAAAGCATTTCATCCTTTAAAAAATAATGACAAGAAAACGTATCGCCATTTTTAGTTTCGCTAGGCTTTGTTGCACAAACCTATCTGTAAAGGCTTTTTCAGCGATATAATTTTCAAATGAAGAAGCCTGCACACAAAATCTACCGCACAACCAATTGGCCCGCATATAACCGAGCACTTATGAGTCACG
>NZ_VOYM01000080.1:0-12420 GCF_013420285.1 Acinetobacter sp. YH01019 | reverse complement strand
GATAATCTTTTTCAGATTCAATCAATAATTGAACCGCTCTTTCTCTGATTTCAGGGGCATATTTTAATTTTGTCATCGGGATAGTCTCTCAGAATATTGACTCTCCGACAAACCCGGTACGGTTCACATATAGGATGCTGACACATGATGACCAAAAAGCAATTCATGACCCTTGTTGAACAGCGATATGGATATGACGCGAATAACTGGCAATCCATTAAAGATAAAACGCCTCCTTTATTTTCTAAAGTTTTTACGATGGGAAAAGATGAAGAAGGGCATTTCACCCATATCAATAATGAATTTCTTGATGGTGATGAAGAAATGTTAATGGATTTAGGTGTGACCCACTGGCAGCCAGCTAAGTAATTTTGAATAAGGATTTAAACCAATGCCAAACGTAAACAAAGTAACTGTAATGGGTGTACTAGGCCGTGACCCTGAAACTAAGCAATTCTCCAACGGTGGCAGCATTACGACATTCAATGTGGCAACGTCCGAGTTCTGGAAGGACAAGACTACAGGGGAGCGTAAAGAGGCCACAGAATGGCACAGAATCACCACCAGCAACCGATTGGCCGAGATTGCTAGTAAGTACCTCAAGAAAGGCGGTAAGGTGTATATCGAAGGCTCATTGCGTACAAGGAAGTGGAAAGACAGTAAAGGAACGGATCGGGAAGTAACCGAGATTCGAGCCGATGAGCTGCAATTGCTTTAATCGAAGCTCCCTAAATATGGGGAGCTTTTTTTATTGGCTGAATGGTCAGGATGACCATGCAGATTCAACTATCACGGAAATCGTGACAATAGAATAAACAGCTTTAGATCGGTGCAGTCTAATTAGGCGAAAACGCTTCTTTCATAGGGTTTGTTTCGCAAATGCTGCTTTATACCAAAAACGAGCTTTAGATTGCTTTAGATCGGCACAGTCTAATTAGATAAAAATGCTTCTTTCATAGGGTGAGTTTCACAAAATCATAAATGGAGTGATTACACCCCCTGTTTTGTCGTTCTACGTCGTACAAGAAAAGAAGAAATTAGCTCTACGGTACACCGTTGATTTACCTTGACAGCACCCCACCAAAAACACCCTAAAAACTATGTAAAAGCCTTATCAGATAAGCATTACATCTATTTTATTAAAATTGCATTTCGTCTAGGTACGTCTAGCAAGATATTGCAGGACAAGGCTTTTATATTTGTTGGACAAGGTACTGATAAAAGCACCTATAAAAATGCACTCAATGCCAAGCCATACAAGGCATACGGCGTTTTAATCAGATATGCAGTTTGTCATGCTACGTCCAACAAGAAATATGGTTTTGTCCTGCTACGTCCTGCTAAATTTTGCTTTACAGGATAATTCTCGAAAATGCTTCTTTGCCAATTACAGCAAGGCATACAGGGATTTAATAACTTTGATTCTGTACAGCTACGTAAAGCAAGAATCCTAAAATTATTCTTTACGGCGTTTAATTGAATTACCTTGATAGGCCACCAGCAGACCTGCTTAGATTAACAAACATATTATTCTTATCAACTGGTTCTACGATCAATCCCAAGTCTGCAGCGACCTGTTGAGCATATTCACCGATTTTGTAGAAATCAGTGTTCTCTACTATGCCTGTATCTACCTTGCTTTTTAATGAAGATAGCATTTCATTCAAAGTGCTTATCACGTCATAAAGCTTATGTGAGCTTACTTCATCGCTAATAATGGCATCATCCTTGGTGGACAAATCGCCCAAATAGTAGGATGAGTATTTAAATAAGTCTAAGACTAATATTGCCGTATTATTGAATAAGGTAAGGAATCTTGAATTCTCTGCACTTTCTAAATATTCCTTGAACACTCGCTCTATGGAGCCCTCAAATTGATTCATTACATTTAAAAGAATAGGCTCATATCTATCCTGCTGATCAGATCCGATCATATTTGCCCAACCGCATACTTGGTATTCGTCCCAGCATGTAAGGGATACTAGGTGCATAAATCCTTCCCAGTCATTCTTAAAGCTGCTTTTAGTAAGTAAATTTGGGCTTATTTTAAGTAATTGCTGGTATCCAAAAACATGGCAAAACTCATGAAATAAAGTATGAAGGAAATCGCTCATTACCCTATTCACATCCTCTTGAGAAACAGGTTCGGTATATTCTGTTAAAAAGTACTCCAGTCCAAGATATCTGCAGTTCACGACAATGTAATTTCGACTGTAATCCCTATCAATGTGAGTAAGTGTCATTGCAACTCCCACCGCAGCGCCACTAGACGGAGTGAGATGGTCATTAAAGGATTTTAATTCTTGTAGGTACTCTTCATCTCCTATTGCAAAGGAAAGACCTTCTAGAGTTGAGATATCAATAAGTTTCGAAAGTTCAAAAATAGATTTATTAAAAAATGGACTGAGTTGATCTACTAATGATTGATCAAATCCAATTAGCTTGAAACTAAATCCTTCCTTTAAAGAACTCTTATTTTCCATTTTTCTATTTACTCTTTGGTAGTGAGGGAAGTATCTAATTAATAAGGATCAGTCTAAGATTTGAGCCTTGAAAATTATCTCGAGATTCTTTTTTTATTAATATCGAGTAGATTATTGAACCCTATCAAGCAAAGCTTTCAAAGTAGTAATAGGCTCAGAAGCTACTCCTTTAGCAGAATAAAAAGACCCTTCTCTATATCCATCCGATATGGTTGATACACGATATTTAGCATTTTTCGCCTGCACTAACTGTTGCAGGTAATCGACTGGAATTATCGCTAGCGCCGTAGTATTGGATAGACGCCCCTGTCTGCTCACTTTATTAGAAAGAATATCAACATTAAACTCAGTTATATTTCCATCAATATTGAAGGCTACAGACTTAATATTCGTTGCTGCATCGCCATAAAAAATAGATAACCCTACATTTTCTGGCGCAGTGCTTGTCCATGTGCCCCCGAATGAAACAAAACTTAGAGCTGTTTTCTTATTATCTACCCATGTGCCATACGGTTTCACAAAACATATAGTTTCATTATTAAAGCCACTCACCTTGCATTCAGGCTCATATTTATTTTTAGCTTCAACCTGTACGGCGAACATTAATAAACAAATTACTAATATTTTTTTCATGTGAATACCCTCTTATAAATAAACACAAGATACTAATTCCCTGTCGAAAAAGAAACCAACTCACGCTGATTTCTTACTCATCTTCTTATAAGCCTCATCAATAAACCGGTTATCCAGATCAAAGATGACTGCGTTGAAAATATATCGCTCTACTGGTAGCTCGTATTGCTCGCAATAGGCATTTAAGTCGGCAATGCCCAATGCTAACGGTGTGCCTTGCTCATATCTGCGTGAGCGTGAAATAACATTGTAGGCTTCAATTAAGGCATTGGCTGTATAGCTATACTCAGGCTTTTTAACTTCTTCTGGTGGTTTTCTGCCTGTCGCTTCAGCTATTGCTCGCTGCTTTTGGTTGTACTCGCCCGCTTCTTCTTCGCTAGCAAACTGGAGGTAGTTGTAGAGTCCTCGGACTTTCCCAATACTTCATCTCGATAGCTATTTGCTTCGGCTTGAATCTGGTCAGACTGTGCTTTCACAAATGCCCAGATTGCTACACCAATGTCGCCCATGTTGAGAAGCTTGGTTGCGTTTTCAGGCGTGCATTCCGGTTCAATTTCCTTGCCACCTTCAACAAAGACCACACCTTTCCAGTCAGCCACCAGATGACATGCAGCAGCTTCTAATAAAAGCTCATGATAAAGCTTATCATCACTACCCGCAGTCGCCACATCATAGCCCTTCGATGACAACTGATTCTGTGCGCGTTCAACCGCCACCCGATATGCCTTGTAGTCAGAGCCGCGAATCTTAAATTCAGCTAAAACATTCCCTTCGCCATCTTTATATTCTTTCCAAAGCGCGACTTCTTTGCTTTGTTGAATTGCTACTTTTAAGGTCATCTTCATCTTCCTTTTATTGCATTAGCTAACGGATATCCTTGGCGCAGATTTCTTTGAATACCTCGATCTACACCAGAATCGATTTTTTGATCTAATATTTTCCCTATAGTGACCATTAATTCACCATCCTGATTTGTCGAAGTTTCAACTTTCTCAGAAGAGTAATTATTGATAACCACTTTAGGTTGAATGACAGCTTTTCCACCAGAGCCACCCGAATTAATCGCATTCACAGCACCCATGCCAACACGGTGAGTATCTCTAGCAGCATTAATGCCAGCTACACCACCATTCGCATAACTACCATTCTTGATAGATTTTCTCAGCCCTTCAAAACCTTGCGGACCACCAATGGCCATCATCTCTTCTTTAGTAAGAACACCTTCCCACTTATGAACGATACCTGCCGGTTCATATTTACCGCCATAACCAGTGAACCCTCCTTCAGCAAAGCCTTTAGGGGTAGCAGCCTGAATCAATGAAACAAATGTTCCAGATTGTAAAGTTGCTGCTGCAGCTGCAATAGCCTTTTGATACCAAGTTCCTGGCTCATTCGCATAAGCATCAGATGCGGACTTCCAGACGTTCATGCCTGCCTGAGCAAGAGCGAATGCCTGTTGTGCAGCATATAAAGCTCGATATGCCGATGAGGACTCACCCAACATTGCGCCAAACATACCCGAGAGCGCGCCTGTCACTTGCTGACCATAGCCAAGCTGAAGGCTATACGATGATGCTTGATAATCCGACTCAATAGCCGTCATTCGATCATGGTGTGCCTGCCAAATTGCTTCACGTTGTGCCGCAAGTTCCTCCATGTTGGCATTAGGGTCTTGAGCAGCTTGTTCAACTTGACCAATTTGCGTATCAAACACCTGTTGAGAAGCGTCATATCGGCTGAACCTCTGCTGCTCTAAACTATACTGGTCGCCAGTACCATTCATTTCGGCTTGTATGCCACCCCATTGCTGAACTGCGCTATTTAGGCGCTTGCGGTTTTCTTCCTCTTGCAAAGCCTTGCTTAAAGCAATTTCACGCTGTTTCTGCTCT
The DNA here is from genome assembly GCF_013420285.1 of Acinetobacter sp. YH01019. Classification (NCBI taxonomy): domain Bacteria; kingdom Pseudomonadati; phylum Pseudomonadota; class Gammaproteobacteria; order Moraxellales; family Moraxellaceae; genus Acinetobacter; species Acinetobacter sp. YH01019. Next base: position 7,415 of record NZ_VOYM01000080.1, on the reverse strand, counting down.
TGGCTTAACTTGGAGTTTAGAAGAATCTGCTCACGCTCCAAGCGATAGCGCTCTTGTATGGCTGCGGTTTCAGACATCAGGTTTTCGCGTAGCTGGAATAAGCGAGTTTCGTAAGCAAGCTTCATTAATGCCTGCTCTTGCTTCAATTGCTCATCAAGCAAAGCAACTGCTTTATCTCGCTGCTCTTTGGTTAGCTCTAAATCACGAGAAGCATAGAATTTTCGCTCATTAAAACTATCCTCCAATAGTTGTGATTCGGTCTTTCTGAAAGACTCATAATCATCTAGCTTGGTTTTTAAAGCGTATTCAGCAATTGCAATATCATTGTCAGCTCGAGCTTGGTATTCAGCAGTAAGGCGCTTGGTTTCTTCTGGTGAGAAGCCAGCCTTGTTGATTTCCTCAATATCCTTTTGAAGTTGAGTTTCAATGCGCTTTCTTTCAGTCGCTACCGCCATTTGCAGTTGCAGCTGTGAGTTCGCTTGTTGCTCTGCCTGCCTCTCAATATCCTGATGTGACTTTAGGGTTCCGTCACTAGCTCCGCCTTTCACTTCACCCATCATGGAAGGAGATTGGTGCAATAACTTGAGCACCACACCATCCTCAAAAGTAACCGTGCTGTAATAGCCACCGCCTTTTGAGTCGTAAGCTGTTTTTATATCTTTGACAGCAACTTTCGTGGTAATTGGCGTGCCGACAGGCATTGCAAAATCAATACCCTTATGAAAAGAAGAAGCGCCTTTCGTGGGTGCTTTTCTATTTCCATAGTCAGAAGAAACTCGGTAATTTGAAAGCGATTTACCTCCCGCCTCCAACCTAGCCAAATGCTCTTTTGATACTTTTTGCCCATCCCGCGAACCACCATAACGGACATCAAGGTGCGCACCAGTACCGATGCCTGAATTTCCAGAAATACCGATTAGTCTTTGGCCTAGCTTTAGTTGCTTCTCTTTCTCTTGAGTGACCTTTTTCTCAGCAGCATTTCTGGATTCAATAACCTTTTTGTTTTGCTCCTCAATGCTATTGATTTTCAGCAAATATTGAACTTGCTCTACAGTAATCGACTTGCCTTCTTTTTGAAGTTTTAACGCATATTCCGAGATTAAGTTAATTTGTTCCGCGTTATAACCTTGAGCCAGCATTGCTTTGGTTAAGCTTGCATTAAACTCACGATCAAACAAAGACTTCTTAAATTTAGCTTGAGCTTTGGCTGCTTTTTCCGCTGCGGTGTCATTCTTATTTAGCTCATCAGTGTTTTTTGCAACCTGAACTGCTGCATTCTGAAATAGGTTTCCAGCTAGCTTGACCACCTTGCCTAATGCGCTAAGTGCTCGCTGCGATTCTCCTGCTTTTTCTGCATTCTCGTTATACTGAAAAACTTGTTTCTTCAGTTGGTCATACAGATCCGTCGGGATGTCCATTTGATTAAGGCGTTTTATAGCCTCGTCATAACTAATCACACCATTGCGAGCGTCTTCAGTTACTTTTCGAGCCGCCTCATTCTCCACGGATACTGCGCGGATAGAAAACAGTACCGCATCTACTGATTCTTTAGATTTTGCTAAGGTTTCATTTTGCGCATTAAACGCTGCTGTCAAATCACGGACTGCTGAAATCTTATCATTGCCTGATAGCTTTCTAAGTTCTGCATCTGTTTCTTGCGCAATTTTACCCTGCTCTTCAAGTTTTGCATTGGCTTCGGCTGTGCGGCTTTTTAAGTACATATAACCAGCAGCCAAAGCGGTCACGCCTATTGTTAGCGCACCGATTGGGCCACCAACCAAAGCAAGCATTCTTGTGCCAATTGCTCGACTTGCATTAAGTGCATTTTGAGCTGCTGTATTTGTCGCTATAGCTGCTGTGGTTTGATTCAATGCAATACGATGTGCAATTTCAGCTTGAGTTAATCGCACTGTTGCTGCTGCACGTGCCGTTCTTGTGGTTGCGCTATTTAACTCTTGTCGCGCTAAACCAATTTCGGATATGGCTTGAGCTGCAATTTGTCGCGTTCTTTGCACTTCGAGTGCTGCCAATTGAACTTGAGATTGCAATACCGCTGCATCTGCTGCGCGACGTGCTACCGATGCCGTAATTGAACCTTGAATGGCAACTGTTTGGGCTAGTATGGTTTTGGTTAGTAAGGCCACACCGCCAATTACCGCAATATTTGCAATTGTGCTTAAATTATTAGCAAGCCCACTGATTGCGGCTGACAATCCTGCTGCTGCGCCACTCCCCGCACCTGCTGCACCGACAAATTTAGTGACTTCATTGGATAACTGCGTAAATGATTGAGCAATTGTAAAATCTGTTTTATTGAACAGGTCATCAATATATGGCTTGGCTTTGCTTAGTGCCTTAACAAGCTCATCACCTGTAATTTTACCCTCAGCCGCCATTGCCCGAAGTGAGCCAACATTGGTATCCATTCCCATTGCGATTGCTTTTAAAAGACCCGGGGCTTGTTCGGCAATTGAGTTGAACTCTTCACCACGCAATACACCTGATGCTAACGCCTGACCGAACTGCATCAAAGCTGCTTCTGCGCTGGCTGCACTACCACCCGACACAGAAATAGCCTTTGATACGGTTTCGGTTAATGCTGCTGTTTGCTTCATGCTGATACCAAGACGATCTGCGTTATCCGCAAAGCGTTGGTAAACCATTGCTACAGAATCCCAAGAAGATGCTGTTTTTTGAGCGATAGCAAATGTATCATTCATTGCTGTGTTCAGTTCAGCCTGCGAATCGGTTACAAGCTTTAAGCGGTTCTGCATACCTGTATAGGCATCCATCTTGGAGATAGCAGCACCAACAGTCACAACGCCAGCCATCTGTCCCACAAGCTGACGAATCCCGACTGACACTGCATCCATTGACTTAGTCGCATATTCACCATGTGTAGTGATGCCTTGCAGCTCTTGTCTGACCCTTTGTGCTGTTTTTTCAGCGCCTCTAGAGTCAATGACAATTCTTAATTTAGATTCTTGAATCATTTAGCCCCCTCACCCATTTCTGAGTTCAGGCTAAATGCTGAAGTAACGACCCAACTAAGAATTTCTAAGCCCAAATTGCCCATAAGAAATAGCTTCAAAGCATTCTCAGGCGAATAATTTACCTCTACCACTTCACCATTCTCTTTAAAGGAGATGTTCTCCCAGTCTGTAACCAGGTGATGACTGACTATCTCTGCAAACTGGTTAAAAAAGTCTGCAGTTGAGAGGTCTCGGCTTAAAAGGGTTAAATTAACCATAGCCAATGAATATTCTGGATTGTTTAGGGACTTAATTTTGAATCGTGCATTAGGTTGTGAATCCGGGGCTTCAAAAACTAGCCATTTACTATGAGAGGTATTGCTCATGCTGCCACCTCATCACGTTCAGCTTTTTTAGCTTCTAACCATGATTCCAGTTCTTTCATATCAATAAAAACTGGAGATTGTTTTGAGTCGCCTAATTTAATTGGCTTTGGGAAGGAAGGGTCTTTAAGTTGTAATTTTCGTAAGCCATCACGAGAAAGGCTTAATAGCTTACAAACTTCATTGAGTCGTTTTAACATTGCTTACATCCTTTTGCATTTACTTGGGATGTACTCAATTATTCACATATTATTATTGTGCATAAGGACGCAAAATTATTTCGCGCCCCCTCTTTTAAAGTAAGTTTTTGAATATTTAAGCATTATATTTAGTTCATCTTCATTTAATTTATCGAAAACCATGGTTCTCTTTAAGTTTTCAATAAATCTAGGTGAGTAAACTGTACTATTTTTCTGCCAGGTTAACTGATCCAGAAAAGGCATTTCCCATATTTCAAAATCTAGATAGTCGCTACTACTAATAATATCTAAATACAACTTTTGAACACGGTAAATTGAGGAAAGAAATACAGGGTATTGATCTACATATTGAGTAACTCCCAGCTTCCCTACGACTAACCCGATATGGGCCACGCTTTTAAACTCGGACCATGCTTGTTCAATTTGCCTAATACCTACTCTTTCAACTCCCCAATTTTCTGGGTCTTTTTGGGTAATCTCTAAATAGAAGTAATAAGCTTTCTGTAGACTTGGCTCTATTCCACTTATTTTCATTCTAATCATGGCTAATAATAAGTGTCCTGCAACAAAGGCAGGTTTTAAAATATAACCCTTGTTTGGGGAGCGGTATTGATGTGCCAGGGGGGTAATGAGGGCCATTACTTCAGCATGATCTTTAAAAATTTTGGCTAAATTTATATCTTTAGACTCATCAAAAACACCTTCCAATATTTGCTTGGAGTAATATTGATTTCTTTTTGTGGCATCACTCGGATAAATTAGATAAGACGCTATCCTACTACTCACTGCATTATAAAAACACACCGAGCTAAACATTTGCATTTTCATAACTTTTCTATCATCCAGCCGCCATAAGCTGCTTATTATTTCCTAGATCTATTATATACCTGGTATCTGGTTTTATGAGGTTCTAAAGAAGGGTTTTGTTGGGTTTGAACCTTATCATTTCCTAACGGGTACGCCGTATTAATGTCAGGTTTTGTAAGGTTCTAATACTCACTATCACTATTCTTAGTGAGTTATCCAGGATGAACCGGACGGCGAAAAATGTCAGAAACGCACAGCAAATATGTCAGAAACGGACGGTTAAAAACCCCAAAATATGTCAGAAACGCACAATAAAACGTGTCAGAAACGCACAGTAGGAAATGTCAGAAACGGACAGTTTCCGGCTGTGTAACGGTAGACATGAGTATTTATTGATCTAATTTTCAGGCATTAAAAAAGCCCACTATTGTGAGCCTTTCTTTTTCTTCATATCTTCATTCAATTGTTCTTTAACCCATCCGCTAAAATCATCCAGTTTATTAGCATGGGCCAATAGATCGGCATCGTGTGAATTCTCAGTATTGAAGCTGACTAGCTTTTGCTTGCGCTTTTTCTCATAGCGAGTTTTGGGCGTGTCGTTAGGCTTGTTCATGCAATGGCCTGTATATCACTCCCGATATGCGGGCTTTTTTTATTGAATAAATGCTTCTTCCATAGGGTTTGTTTCACAAAAGCATTTCTTTCATAGGATTGTTTCGCAAATTGAAGAAATGTGGTGATTACATGCCGTCCTAATCTCAGGTTTTATCAGGTTTAATCGTTGGGTTTTGCTGGGTTCTAATTTCAAGTTTTATCAAGTTCAAAGGTTGGGTTTTGTGAGGTTCAATCTATCAGTGACGGCTAACCAGTCGGGGGGAGCTGATAAGTTGAGGGATGACATAAAGCGGATACCACTCCCAACCGCACCAGCAAAAAATTCGTTTGAGTTAAAATAATGTTAAAGCAGATACAATCAATATCATTATTTTAGAGCCTAAATAATTAAGCAAATGTATGGTGTTTTATGTCGAAAGGTAGCGTGGAAAATTACAGCTTTATAAGCATTAAGCAGCTTAATCTAAAAAGTTTATTCAGTGCTGACCACCTGAAAAAGTATAAAAACATCAGCATCACCGCAAGCAACGACTACGGTAGTTTTAACCTGAGCTTAACTCATTCACCTTGCAACTACGGCGGTGTAAGATTTTGGTTTTTATGCTCATGCGGTAAACGCTGTACCAAACTATATTTTAGATGCAGTACGTACGCTTGCAGACAATGCCAGCAACTCAATTACATGTCACAACAATGGAGTAAGTCAGATATACCTCTACTACGTGTCAGACAGCTAAGGAGTCGCTTGCAATGGTCACAGGACCTTAGGGAGTGGCCGATATATCAAAAGCCTAAAAACATGCACTACAGAAAATTTGCCGCACTTGTACGAGAGCTGGAAAAAAGAGAGCAGGAACGGCTACAAATGTTTATTGTCTATTTAAATCGGATGGGCATTAGGTGAATGTCAGGTTGTGACCTTAGGATTACTTAGGATTTACGCGGTCTATAACCATGGGTTTTGATAAGTCCGAACCTTATCATTTCTTAACAAACGCAGCGTTTTAAATGTCAACAGGTACGCCGTTTTGAATACTAAGTTTTACTAAGTTTACTTTTTTCAAAGCATTCCGAAAAACTGAAGTTTTCTATAGTGGACCAGCGGAAAATTGCGTTGGTTAATGAACTACGAAACTTTCGTACGGTCACACAGTGTGGGTATGGTCAAAATGACCACCCCGATACAGGATTTCCTGTACCGATACCGATAGCGGAATTCCGCTATCGCTATGCCCATGCTCAAAAGTGAGCAACGGTATTCACTGAGCGAAAAATTGCGTTCACCCTTAAAAACAATCAGTTCCTAAAAAAATGGGAGCTGCAAAGATTTTTGCACGTGACTATCAGGTACTCACAAAGATAACCCCAACTTTGGAGGCATCTCTTAATTACATTTAAAGTGTAGTAGCGGATCAGGTACAACCGCCAATAGTGGACGGATCGGAAACATTTACCCCATTGGGGGATATATCCAAACTTGGGAGCATTTCAAATGCGACCAAGTGAGTACCTTAAAGTCACTCAGTCAACAAACACGCGCACGAGGGATGTGCGGAAATGTGGTTTTAAGGCTTAAAATCCCAATAGAATTACAGCATGATTATTCGGGCGGTTTACTTCTGCAAATAGCCTGAACATAGGACTACCCCCCATTGGGGGATATGCTCAAATTTGAGCGCATCTAAACAACCTAGCTACTTAATCAACCACTTGGACGACTAAGTTAATTTAGGATTACGTTATCGTTTCGGCAACCACCGAAACCCATGCAAGTGACTAGCTCAAAGATAGTCAGTGAATAACTGAGTTACTTAAAGTCACTCAGTCAATATGCTCAAAATATCGGGCTACCTGAGCCACTAAATAGAGGAGCAGCTTTAAATACTCTATTCCGCTTCAATTAAATGATGGGAGCGAAAAAACACAGCAAGCCGCTATACCGTCAGACAATAATCAATAAAAACGCGCGGGCGCGCGAGGCAGGGCCGATATTATCGGGGATGCCTGAAGCTATACCGATACCCAAAATATGGGCATCCCCACTGGAGAACTTGATCCACCACTTAGATGGTCAAGTGACTATCTTAAAGATGGTTAGTGAGTAGCTTAAAGATACTCACAAATTCCAACATGCCTAAAGAACCTGAGCCACTAAAAGAAGTGCAGCATAAGACCGTCAAAAATAACGAGCTTTACCTCAAAGGATAAGATTCTAAATCTACCCCCCACCCGAGCCACAAATAAGAGGAGCAGATCGAATATTTAGTTTTTGCGCTCCACTAAAAAGAGGAAGCCAAAAAGTGCCTAGTGATGTAAGCGTCCGCTGAACCCCATGCCTATTTTTTAATTTGAGTTGGATTTCCAGCGATGTGGTAGTAATTCTTCTATTTGGGTCGCTTTATGCGTCGGCAGCCTTTTCAGCACATCACTGAGATAGG
>NZ_VOYM01000079.1:0-12688 GCF_013420285.1 Acinetobacter sp. YH01019 | reverse complement strand
TGGACAAAATGACTCCAGATGAGTTTTACTATGACCAGCTACCACAACAAAATAAGGTAGCTTAACTAGAGCAGAATATCACTTATAAATAAGCTTTTAGTTGTTCAAACAAGTGGGACCACCTCTTCCATAGTTTTAAAAAAAAGAAGCTCAATGGAGCTTCTTTTTTTTAAAACTATGGATCGGTCTGAGCCAAAATTTTTATCTTTTATCAATAAATCCTTTTTATTCTTTATAATTTTGCGTGCTGTATTGCTCAACTGGCAATCGGGACAAGGCCTTTTGCCCTTTTTCACCAGGTAACCCTTCTACATACTGCAAAAATGCTTCTGCATAATCTAATCCCACATCTATACGACGCTCACCAGTAATGTCTTTAAAGCTTGTGTAAAAGTCCTGACCATCAGCCAGAAAGTTGATGGTAATTACTTGATAGGTCTGATTCATATTTAATGGCTGATATTGACCTTGTGCATTTCGAACCTTTAAATTGGATAAACGCTGACCCTTTGCCTTAGTTAAATCTACATCCCATTGTAGTCCACCCGCATATGGATAACTGCCTGTGTTATTACTCGTAACAGCATCCATGGCATCTTCCAGCACTGCTTTAATTTCTTGGCCAGTTGCATTTAATTGTACTAAGGTATTTTTGAATGGCAGCACTGTATAAATTTTCTCTACCGTAATATCACCTTGAGGCAGATCTACCCTTACCCCTCCTCCGTTTTGGATTGAAATATCTGCATTAAAATATTTTTTACCTTGCTGTAGAAATGCTTCGGCAACCAGCTGCTGTACATCACCCCCATGCTGATTAATAAAATCTGCTTTATTGCAGACATCACCTAAACTAGAACGTGATGTATCTTTGGTCATTCCTGGAACACGACGTAAGCATAAATTATCATTAGCAATGGCAACTTTTTCTTTGCCTAATAAGTTTTTAGCGACTTTATACGGTTCTAAAATACTTAAAGCTATAGCATCAGGCTGTACAATACGTAAGGAGTTACTATTTTCAATATCTCGCTTAATAGAATCTAGTTCCGTACTCATCAATGCTGGAGCATCTTTAGCTGTACGTTTAAAATCATCGCCAATCAATACATTGGCTTTTCCTGCACATGCTTCAATTTTACCATCGGCATCAAAGTTGACTTTGAGTTGTCCGACGACATAACTATATTGCCATGCCTGTACAACACAGACCTGATCACCATCTTTATTTTTTAATACAGTGGGATAGTCACCCTCTGGGCTTATACCGTAACTTTTAAGTTTCGCATCTGCCAGCAAGGTATGAGAATCTCCGCCAACAATGACATCAACGCCTGACAATTTAGTGGCTAAATCTTTTTCTAACCCGTACCCTAAATGAGATTGAACAATAATTTTATTGATGCCTTGCTGTTTTAGCTCATCAATATATTTTTGTGCAGTAACTACTTCATCATTAAATACAGTATCTTGATTTGGTCGAGAAGCATTTTTAGTTTTATTGGCAATCGTTAAACCAATTAAAGCAATTTTCTGCCCTTCTTTTTCCATAACTGTATAAGGTTTAACAAGGTTAGTTTGGTATAGTGCTGAAGTTTTTCCAAACTCGACATTTGCACTCAAGACTTGGGTTTTATTTTCACAATTACCTTTATCATTTAAGAATCCAATAAATTTTTTTAAGCCATCATCCGTATTATCGAATTCATGATTACCTAGCGTTAACGTATCGAAACAAACACTATTCATGAGATCTGCCTCTGCTTCACCTTCTTTCAAAGTAAAATAGAGGTCCCCAGTAATGGCATCACCTGAATGAATTTTTATTGGATTCTTCTCAGTGCTTGCCAAAGTATTCATCAACGCAGCAACGCGTGCAAAACCACCATTAGAGACTTGTATTTCTTCACGTTTACCCATCGAAGTTTCAAGCATTAATATAGTACTTTCCTCATCCAAATGTGAATGACTGTCATTAATATGTACTAAATTGACTTCCAGCGGTTTAGGAGGAATAACAGGCGTTATATTCGTATTTTCTTTACTATCATTATTACACCCAGTTAAAAACATACTAGAAACTAATAAACTGCATGTAAAACCCGAATACCTAGTTAGTTTATTATTAAAAGACATGACCACCCCACCTGATTATAATTTAAACAAACATCATGTAGGTCTGCTGTTTAAAATTCATGACATTCACTATTTTTTCTAATTGTTTTTTAACAAATGGTTAAGTTATCCCATTAGGGAACTTTTCATTTCATGCCCCAAGCTTAAATTATAAATTTTGAATAAGCATATGTTTGATTATTGCTTGGCTAATTTTTTAAGCACTCAATAAAATAAGGAGAAATATGAAATTTCCCCTTATAGATTAAATTTATTTCGTCAGTTTTCTTAATTTACAGTCGATGAACTCATATCAAAATTTACGTCTGCGTATCATGGAAACTAAAACGAGGCCCGTTAAGGTTAACATTGACCAGATCCCCATGCTGCCACCGCTTATTTTTCCTGTATCAGGATTACTCGATATATTTTCGTTTAAATCCATATCAACAATTACAGGATCATGATCGGAAGAACGGAATGCATCATCGCTATAGAATGCTGCAATTTGCTCATCTGTTTTATATTCTTCGTTATAGTCTAAGGCCGTCGGCTCATCAGCATTGATGTGCCAAGCAAAAGCGCGTTTCACCATTGGATATAAGTCTGCATCAGCAATTGCATGGTCTAGGTTTCCTGCGCCCCCATTGCCATTGGCATCACTTGCAACACCAAATACATAACTATAGGCTGTTTTACCTTGTCCAATTTTTTCGTCATTGAGCAAGACTTTATAATTGGCTTTTTCTAATGCTAAAATCGGATCTTCTTTAGCATAACTATTCATATCACCGACCAGCAAATAATTTGGTTTAGCCACTTGTGTTGGATTTTTTGCAATCCACTGCATAAGTTCTTGTACTGCAGTTAAACGTGTTGCATTCCAGCAACCTTGACCATCACCCTGATCAGCATCGGCCAGAGTTTTATCGGTAGGACAACTGCCTTTCGACTTTAAGTGATTGGGTACTATCGTAAATATTTTTCCACCATTTACAGATTGGAAACTTTGCGCCATGGTGACACGGTTCTTTTCAGTCTGATCATCATAAACTGCAGGCTCACCTACAGGTTTTACGCGCTTACTGTTATAGATAATCGCAACTGCAATTGCATCTGTACCTAATTTTGTCATTTGGGTTGGAATGACATATTTCCAGTCTGCACCTAAGGCTTGCGATAAGTATGCCACTGCACTTTTATCATCAAAACCATTATTTGCGATTTCCATTAACCCATACACATCGGCATCAATTGTTTTTAAAGCACTGACAATTTTTTGATGTTGCTTTTTAAACTCAGCTTCTGAGGTTGCACCACGTTCTGTTGGGAAACCTTTTTCTGCACCATTATCATAATTCAAGACATTAAAAGCCGCAGCGCGAATTTGCTTAGCGTCTTTTGCAATCACTATTGAAGGACGTAAATTGGTATCCTTGATAATTTCAGGTTGTGCCTTTGCCTGAATAGGTTGAATTCGCCATGCATTAAAACGATACTCTAAAATCCCTTCAACATTTTTCAGTTGAGAACCTGTTCTTAATGTATTTAAGGCATTGAAGTTTTGCGGCAGCAATGGTGTTCTATTTTGATTGTTATAGCCATCATCTAAGATAATTTTAGAAAGTAAGTTTTGCTTGGCTAACGCAACTGCTTCAGCAGATTTTGCAGGATATAAATTGGTTGGAATATATAAGCGATCCAAACTTAAAGATAGCTCACCATAACGACCGTAATTGTAATTTTCACTTACCGTTAAACTTTGCGGGATTTTAACCAGCATCCCTTGATAGCGTTTAGGGACATTTCCTGCTGTATCCGTCAAACTGCTAAATGGCAAATTAAGTGCCTGTGCCGTGACTGTATTGGATGCTTGTGGAGTACAGGTTTGAATATTTTGATCAAGTTGATCTATTTGGAGTTGATTTTGATATGAAGTTAAACGACCTTTTAAAATAACCTCTTCACCTACTTTCCCTCCAATGATTTTACTACTAGCAGGAAGATAGACAAAAATAGCATTGCTCAAATTGGCTTTGGCTTTGCTATCGGGCGTTTGTACATAAAAACCAGAAAAACCATTATCGTAACGGTAGTCTGCGGTAATAACACCACGAACAACATACGGTTGATTTTGAGTGGCAGATTGTAGGTCTGCAATCGCGGTATCTACTGTATTACAACTAATAGGGGTAATGGGTGGAGTGACAGGCGGGCTTGTGTCTAAATACTGGGAAAAATCATCCCGACTTGACCATTTAGACCATTCGCTTTCTAACTCAAATGCTGCTGCAGGATCAATTGAAGTTACATTATTTGAAGTTTTAGTACGTGACAAACTATTTTGATAACTACTAAAATCGACTCCCCAGCCAGTACCTGGATCTTCTCCCACACGACCAAAACGGTCTATTGGCGTACCTTTATATAGCAGGACTAAAGCATCGTCTCCATTAAATGCAAGTCCTGCCACTTGATTGACTTTAGTACCAATTACTGCCTGCAACTCTGTTCGACCAATAATGTACTTTGCTTTACTTACCAATGAGCCTTGTAATTGAAAAGCCGCAGACTTTGTGATTGAACCATTAGTAAATTGTTGAATCTCATAGTCAGCTAAGTTCACTGTTGAACTGTCTGGATTATAGATTTCCAAGCCCTTTTTATTGGATGTGCCATCTATATACTGACTAAACATTAATTGTGCATGTGCAGAAAATGAGCACCCCATGAGCACTAAACTTAAACTCAATATTTGTGGTTTTATATTCATCATGATTTTGAACAGTTGTTAAAATTTAAAATAGATTAATTTTTATACATGACATCACTATGAATAACTGATGACAGTTTTAGTTGAAATCGCTTTTCTAGAAAGTTCCCCCATTAAGCCTCCAAATTGTCTCAGTTTGAATCAATATTCCCCTGTTCTGCTAAATTCAGATAAAAAGTCTATATATCCGCCAAACGAAACAACAATACAATACGATTTCATAAATCTGTCATTAAGTAGTCACAGAATACTCAATTGAATAAAGTTCAATTCTTAGCCTTCCCGCAGACCTGGTCATTTTTTATTTACAAAAAATTAATTGACCTCTTCCAAAGGTTTTAAAAGAATTTTTATTAGCTTCCTTCAGCGCTGCAATCTAACTTTATAAGAGCCATAAATGACTGCTTTAAATGTGCCTTCAAATTCTTCCATACATACATTAAAAACTTATATTAATCGGGACCTTTCCTTACTTGAATTTCATAAGCGAGTATTGGCACAGGCGAAAGATACTGAATACCCTTTACTTGAACGATTAAATTTTTTAATTATTTTTTCAAGTAATCTTGATGAGTTTTTTGAAATACGAGTTGCCAGTTTAATGCAACAAATTAAACTTTCAGATCATGCTAGAACTCGTCCAGATGACTTATTAATCTCAGACATAGTCACCACCATTTCCAAACTTGCACATGAAGCTGTCGAAGAACAGTATAAAATTCTTAATTATAATCTCTTACCACAACTGCAAGGACATGGCGTTCATTTCATTCAGTATGGTGACATCCTTGAAAAACATAAAGAATGGATTAAAAATTATTTTCATCATGAAGTTCAACCTGTGGTCACGCCTATCAGTCTAGACCCCGCACACCCTTTTCCTCGTTTAGCCAATAAAAGCTTAAATTTTATTGTCACTTTGGAAGGCAACGATGCCTTTGGACGAAAAATTGATTTGGCGATTGTTCCCGCACCACGATCATTACCTAGATTAGTGAAGTTACCTAAAAGTATTTCCGGTGAGGCTGAACACTACATTTTACTTTCAGCCATTATTCAGCAACATATTCATGAATTATTTCCAGGCGTTACAACAACGGGATGTTATCAATTTCGGGTCACACGTAATGCAGATTTAACTATCTCAGAAGATGTTGAAGACTTAGCAATTGCCTTAAAAGATGAACTATCCTCACGGCGCTTTGGTCGGGCTGTAAGACTTGAGGTGACTAAAAATTGCCCTGAAAATATTATTGATTATTTACTTGGACAATTTGATCTTAAGCAAGAGCAACTCTATCGTATTGACGGCCCGCTTAATCTGGCGCGCTTTATATCGAACTTCAATTTGCCAGAGTTACGTTTTCCTCCCCATATACAAAAATTACCGAAAGTGTTGTATGGGAAAAAATCCATATTTGAGGTATTAAAAACCGGAGATGTTTTATTACATCACCCTTTTCACTCTTTCGCTCCGGTCATTAAGCTACTGAAAGAGGCAGCCCATGATCCACATGTGTTAGCCATAAAACAAACCCTTTATCGGAGTGGTGTACATTCTGAAATTGTGCAAGTCCTTGCTGAAGCGGCACGAAATGGTAAGGAAGTCACAGCAGTGATTGAATTACGTGCTCGCTTTGATGAAGAGTCAAATATCGAAGTTGCCAATCTATTACAAGAAGCTGGGGCGGTTGTTGTATATGGGATCGTTGGCTATAAAACCCACGCCAAAATGATTCTGATCGTGCGTCGTGAAATAGACAAAATTAAACGTTATGTTCATTTAGGCACAGGTAACTATCATGCAATGAATGCCAAAATCTATACTGATTATGGACTACTGACCAGTGATGCTGATATTTGTGAAGATGTCCATAAAGTCTTTCAGGAGCTCACAGGCATGGGGAAAATGGTCAAATTGAAAAAACTTTTTCATGCACCATTTACTCTGCATTCTCAATTGATTGAACTCATCGAAACTGAAACTGAAAATAGCAAAGCAGGCAAAAAAGCGCAGATTATTATTAAAGTAAATGCCTTAACTGAACCTCAACTAATTGATGCCCTATATAGGGCATCTAAAGCGGGCGTTCAAATCGATTTGATTGTCCGTTCAATTTGCTGCTTACGCCCACAAGTGAAAGGGCTTTCTGAAAATATTCGAGTCCGCTCAATTGTGGGACGTTTTTTAGAACATACCCGGGTTTATTATTTTTACCATCAGGGCGAAAACAAGCTTTATTGCGCCAGTGCAGATTGGATGGGGCGTAATTTATTCTCTCGCATCGAGACCTGTTTCCCAATCGAAGATAAAAAACTTCGTAAACAAATTCTGCAAGATGGCTTAATGAATTATCTTCAAGATAACCGCCGTGCATGGGAGCTTCAAGCAGATGGAACATGGATTCAATGTACACCAAGTTTGGATAAGCCCATGTATATCGCACAACAGCACTTATTAAACCATACATCTTAATTAACCCGAATCCTGTTTAAGCCACTGATTCTATAATTAGAATTTTTGGCTTATTTTGATGGGTGAGTTGATATGCACATAACAATGCGTAAATCCCCAAATTAAAATCCGCGGAATCAGGGACAAAGCCAAGCTCTTAATTCCTTGGGCCTTGGCTGCCATGATTTTTGTTCCCATTACATAAAATCTGTTTTTGGGCTTATAAAAAACCTGCCTGCTACGACTAAAATTACGTTTTTATTCAAGCCATGATCCTCGGTATGCCGAACTAAAACAGCAATTAATTCACTTTGCCGGATTATATACGCGGCTACTAAAATATGAGCATCAGTATTGCAAATACGATCAAACATCTGGATATTGATAGCTATAGGGATGAAATGTTATAAAAAAATATCCGGGCATTGGCCCGGATATTTAAACTCTAAGCAGCTTAGGCAGTTTGCTTTAACGGTTTGATTTCATTTAATTCATGATCTAATTGAAGCTGATACGCACGGCTTTGATCAACCTGATAACTACGATTCTGGATGCTATCGATAAAAATCCAGTTCGCCTGTACCTGATCCGGGGTAAATGCAACACTCAAGTATCCGCGTTGATTCAAATTACAATAATTCAGCTCATCAATTAGCGTAGTAAATGCCATTTCAAATTCCTGTAACTGGGCTAAGGGAATCTGCAAATACTTCTCCATACCCGGTGATGAAACTGAACTGGTCGCTAGTTCTACCCCGACTGTACTGCCGGCTTGATCTCTCAAAGTGGAGTTCCAGGCATTATGGGTATCTCCTGCAAGTACAATCAGTTTTTTATTCAGCTGTTTACAAGCCGTATAAATCACCTCACGCTCCACGACGTACCCATCCCAGGCATCAAGATTATAAGGCACAACAGTCAGTATTCTGGCTAATTCTGCCTTTGTCAAAGTTGGATCATTTTGCAGATAGCGTATTTTTAGGCCTACCAGTTCTGTCAGCATCTGACGCACTTGTAGCAACACATCTGCAGTGGCCTGACCACTGGTGATCTGCCCCAAAACAGCCAGAATTTCGGCCGGAATTAGCATCTTGCTCATCAGCACCTGCTGACCCAGCACATTCCAGACGGCATTCGATTGGCTGAGTTGTTTCAGTATCCATTCACGTTGTGTATGTCCTAACAAGGTACGCGTCGGATTGAGCAAATCTGTCTGAAATTTATTGGCATCTAGTCCTGTCGCGGTAAGATAGTCAGCATATTGCAATTGCTTGTTACGCGCCAAAATACGAGTATCCAGCATATTCAGCTGAACCAGATCACCAAAATTAAACTGGCGATAAATATTCAAATGATCTGTTTCAGACACTGGACGAATCGGCATCCATTCAAAATAGGCCTGCAAAGCAGCCAGCTTACGTGCAAAAAAATCACCTTCTGAAACATCATGATTTTCCGCACCCTGCTCCCAGGTATCATTGGTCAGCTCATGATCATCCCAGACCACAATAAATGGATGACGCTGATGTGCTGCTTGTAAGTCCGCATCAGTTCGATACAAGGCATAACGCTTGCGGTAGTCTTCCAGTTTAATGATTTCCTCAGCATTATCTGCAGCCAGACTTCGGCCTAATGCTGCAGCCTGTTCAGTCGCATAACCACCCATCCCGTACTCATAAATGTAATCCCCTAAATGAATCACCACATCTAGGTCTTGCTGGGCAATTTCCTGATAGATATGAAAATATCCGGCTGGATAATTGGAACATGAACAAACGGCAAATTGCACCAGCTTGCTTTGCGTGGCTAAAGTTTTGGTTTGACCGACAGATGAATATACCGATGCACACTTAAAACGGTAAAAATAAGTTTGCCCTGCCGATAGACGATCCGCATCGACTTTAACCGTGAAATCTTGCGACCGACTGGTTTCAACTTGTCCTGTATTGATTATCTGGCGAAAATCCTGATCGGCAGCAATTTCCCACTGCACCTGATAACGCAGGTTTTCATCTTCCGGACTTAAGCGTGTCCATAGAATTATCCGATCCTGTAAGGGATCACCACTGGCCACCCCATGTTTAAAAGCGACTTTAGGATGTGCCTGAGCTTGATCTGAAGCATCCTCATCACTGCCACAAGCGGTCAAAGATATGGGTAAAGACAAAGCACCGAAGCCTGCAATGGAGGTCTTAAGCAGTTCACGTCTGGATATTTTTTTAGTCATAACAGCTTGCTATTGTGGGTTTTTTGTTCTTTTTTAATCCAGTTCGATGACATTAATATCTCTAAATTATGACATTTCTATGAAGCCTAATTTTTCCAAGTCCTAAATATACCAAATGACGATAAAACTAATTTCTGAGAGGCTGAGTTGGGCTATTCGAATTCTTATAGACTGATGACTTTATTTAGAAAATTTCCAATAAGTTGCTTCAAATTTCAGAAAGAAATCATCAATTACGCAGAATAATTCGTTACTATTGAACATCGGGGCTAAAGCTTTAGGTTTGGTAACTCAACTGATGGCTCTAGTCCTCTTATTTTTCAAGTTTATTTCTTATCCGCGATTCGGGTTAATTAACCTGGGGTGATTACTCCATAAGCTATTAGCCCTTAAATGCGCTTTGTACTTTAATCTAATCTCAATAATTAAAGATTAGATTAAAAGAACCCCAAATTAAATGGTTGAAAGATATGAGTGATATCAGCGTAAAAAAAGTCAATAAATTAATTGAAGAGTTTGAACAAGAAGGAAATAAGGTAGACCGATTGGAGATAGGTTACAAAACATATGCAGCCTTGATGTTAGATAAGAAATTTGCTGATAAAGTCACAAAATCAAATGAAGACCCTAAAGAGCGTCTTTATAAACAAATAAAAATTTAGCTGGTTACTGAAAAACATTATTTTAAGGTTAGGTGAAATAATTTTCTTTCCTAAGATAAAAAATCAGATTAACTCTGAACTAATACAGTTCAGCGCTTACTCAGAATAATTCCAGTAAATTTATTTGAAATAAAAACCTTAAAAGCGTTATTTTCACTCGATAAAGCCTCCATCAATCAAGAGGAAGCTCGCGTAAGCTTCCTCTTGTAAAAATTGTGGGACAGCAGTGGCAGTCCAAAATATGGTTATGTGTGTCTAGAATTTTGGTGGCTATTCAGTCCATCATTACCTACATTCCAACTCTCTAGTTTTCCAACTAGCCCAGGTTATAATAATGGCCACCCAAAATACGATTGATCTATTATGAACACCACCAATGATCCTTTACACGGTAAAAAACTTGCTGACATTTTGGATGAATTATTGGATTACTACGGTGGCTTTGAAGGTTTAAGTCGTAAAATTGAGATTAGATGTTTTTGCATAGACCCAAGTGTTAAATCATCATTGCGATTCTTGCGTACCACCCCATGGGCACGTGAAAAAGTAGAAAACTTATATTTGTATGTCTTACGCCAAAAGGCCAAACAGAAATCGTAGCAGTCAAAGCCCTAACCTCATCATAATATTATACCAAATAGTAAACTACTCTTAGAAAGAGAATATATATGTCGGTAATTATTGTTGATTTACATATTAAAATTAGTGACCAAAACTTAAAGCACCCTACTCTACCTTAAATTACACCACACAAAATAAAAACCCTATATAACTGTTATATATAGGGTTTATTGAAATACCAATTATGTTATTTAGTGTATTTTATGTCGGTGACTATTGCCAAGGTTGGGGTCGGGAGTTCGAGTCTCCTTTCCCGCTCCAGATTCAGAAAAGCCCTCATCGAAAGATGGGGGCTTTTTTTATGCTCAAATCTTCTAAACCGTAAAAAAGGTGTATTACGACGGGTAATACACCTTTTCTAAAAAATTACACAATAAATATTAGTATGTTACCCGCACATAATCACGGTATTCAGGCTTCCAGAAATTTTCTTCAATGGCATGCTGTAAAACTTCAACACTAACATTCGGTGCCACACCATCCGCAATGGCAGCTAGTGCAACCTTCAATGCAATTTTCTTCGAAATGTCTTGCAGATGATCCAGACTTGGCAATAGATCTGCTTCAGGATCTTGCAATTTTGGCGAACAATCTGCCAAAGCCGTACTCGAAGCCATTAACATATTTTCAGTCACACGTTTCGCACCTGAAGCAATCACCCCTAACCCAATCCCTGGGAAAATATACGAATTATTGCACTGTGAAATATGATTAATTTTCCCTTGATAATTCACTGGCGCAAATGGGCTACCTGTTGCAATAAGTGCTTTGCCTTTGGTCCATTGCAAAATATCCGCAGGTACAGCTTCTACACGGGAAGTCGGGTTGGAAAGTGGCAATACAATTGGATGTTCGCAGTTGGCTGCCAAGGTTTCAATCACCTCTTGGCTAAATAATCCCGGTTGTCCCGAAACGCCAATCAGTACTGTAGGTTTGGCATTTTTGACCACATCCAACAGTGAAATCATAGATTCAGCATCAGCCCAATGTGCAACATTGTCTGTAGATTGGGCAAGTTTGCGTTGGAAATCTAAAAGATTCGGCTGATTTTCAGTAATTAAACCAAAGCGGTCGACCATAAACACACGTGCACGTGCTTGTGCATCGGTTAAACCCTCAGCCACCATTTGCTTGATGATTTGCTCTGCAATACCACAACCCGCAGAACCGGCACCCAAGAAAGTGACCACTTGATCTTTAAGTTGTTTGCCTGCAGCACGTGATGCTGCAATTAAACTTCCGACAGATACCGCTGCTGTCCCTTGAATATCATCATTAAAACAGCAGATTTTATCGCGATATTTTTCCAATAAAGGCATCGCATTTTTTTGAGCGAAGTCCTCAAATTGAATTAAGGCTTTCGGCCAACGCTGCTGAATGGCTTTAATCACCTTTTCAACAAAGTCGTAGTATTCTTCGCCACTAATACGGGGCTGACTCCATCCCATATATATCGGGTCATTCAACAACTGCTGGTTGTTTGTCCCCACATCGAGGGTAATCGGCAACGTATAAGCGGGACTAATGCCACCACATGCGGTATACAACGACAATTTACCAATGGGAATCCCCATACCGCCAATCCCTTGGTCACCTAAACCAAGAATTCGTTCACCATCTGTAATCACGATCACTTTCACATTCTTTTTATTTACGTTATGAATAATCTGATCGATATGATCACGGTCAGGATAGGAAATAAAAATCCCGGTGGTGTTTCAAAAAGTATGCTGAAAAAAAGCAGGTTGAATTTTGATAAAATAGAGAAATGCAAATAACTCTAGAAATCAAATGTCCAACCTGCCTCAGTGACAGTATAAAGAAAAATGGCATCA
>NZ_VOYM01000078.1:0-12709 GCF_013420285.1 Acinetobacter sp. YH01019 | reverse complement strand
TAATCAGACTTTGCACAAAGCCAGTGACCATACGTAAAGATAGACGGAATAAGGATTTAATCATTAAGCAGCATTGGATAGCTGCGTCGGAGTAGGTTTGATTTCGCCCTTGTTTGCCTTTTGATGGAGCATACCATTGCGTAGCAGGATCAAACCAAAGGGCAATATTTCCGCGACTCATGAGTGCTCGGTTATATGCGGGCCAATTGGTTGTGCGGTAGATTTTGTGTGCAGGCTTCTTCATTTGAAAATTATATCGCTGAAAAAGCCTTTACAGATAGATTTGTGCAACAAAGCCTACCTAAACTGCCAACTTTTGCTACCATTAGCTTTTACAAAAAAATATAAATTTGGACTATCCCATAGACGATAATCTTTCATTTCTACTTCTAGTGCAGTAAGTACTGTATCTACTAAGTAACCTTTTTTCTTTAAATCAGTGCGTTTCATTACAACTTTTAATAAAAACATGTTGATATCAGTTGATCACAGCACTCGATTCATTCAGAGAGTTTTTCATCAAAGTTCAAGAAAAAGGTTTACTTTTTATAGAGCGATTTTAGTTAAATAGTCGGCCCACCACTGCATCAGTTCACGGCGCTCATCTAAATGCTGTGATTTATCATAGATACCCTTTACGCCCTTTTTCTTATGCGCCAGGCACACTTCTATCACTTGCTCTTTCTTACTGAATGTGTCATTCAAAATGGTACTTGCAAGATGTCTAAAACCATGAGGATTTTGTTTTCCTTTATACCCCAAGCGATTCAGAGCTAAATTGAATGTCATATCACTAATCGTTTTATTGACAGAAAGACGGCTCGGAAACAAGAACTCAGACTCTGGCTGAATGGATCTTAACTCTGTGAGTAATGTAACTACTTGCTTAGATAGTGGAACTTGATGTTCCTGACGTGTTTTGGTCATTTCTGCAGGTTTGGTCCATAAGGCTTTTTTAAAATCGAATTGCTCCCACTTTGCCATCCTTAACTCACCTGGACGTGGGAATAGTATAATAAGCAACTCAAGACCAATGCCGATGGCGCGCTTTTTATTATTACGAATTTTCTTAAGTAAAGCTGGTAATTCATCAACAGTCACGAAATTCATGTTCCCTGACTCGTAGGCATCTAGATGTTTGCTCATGCCTGCTATTGGATTTGAATTTATCTTGCCTTTAAACTTTGCCCAGTCATAGCAACCACGTACGTATGAAACCAATTTCTCAATCTGAGTATGAATACCTAAAGTACGTTGTAGTCCTTGGAAAAAATCAAACCACTCTTTTGGTGTAATCTCTTTGTAATTACCTTGACCAAACACTGGAATAATGTGCTTCTCAATAGATTTTTGAGCTTTCGTGTATGTTGCCTCACCCCACTTACTTGATTTAGTGTCCAGCCACTCTCTCATTAGGTTTTCAAAGTAAAAGCTTTCAAGCTCTTTTCGTTCCTCGAGCAGTACTTTCTTCGACTTCAGACTTTCACCTTTAGAAAGAGTTGAAGTAAATTCTCGTGCTTTTTGACGAGCAAGTTGAGCACTCACTTGAGGATAAGCACCTAAGCCCATTTACCTTCAGAATTCTTGTAACGTTACTGCCAATTTTTAACACCTGATTTTTTGACTAAAAAATATAAGCCCGCACCGTCCAGTTCACGATAGTCTTTTTCTTCAGATTCTAAGGATGCTAAGGTTTTTTCACTAAGCGGTCTTTTCTTTATATCTTTCCGTAACATGTATTACACCTTGTATCACGAGTTCGATTATTAAACCGTGATACAAGCTGTGATACAAACATGCGGCAGTTTTAGAGATACATACCAGAATTTTAAAAACAAAAAACCCCCCTAAACCGATGAATTTAGGAGGTTTTCTGCTTTATACAACGATATGGAAAGCTGTATAAAAGCTAATCTTGGTAGGTATATCCAGACTCGAACTGGAGACCTCTACGATGTCAACGTAGCGCTCTAACCAACTGAGCTATACACCTGAAGTCCAAGCATCATATTCATTTTTATTTTTTATGACAAGCCCTTTTCTGAGTTTTTTAAACTTTGCGTACAAGTTTTAAGCAAAGCCTTAAAACATTGAATATCTTGAGAACTTAGCGCTCTACCTACATAAATTTCCTGTTCAAATAACGTAATAGCTTGTTCGAATGAATCCTTTTCTTGTTCAGGTACATTTTCAGCCAAACGTTGTAACCAATGCCTAAAACTTTCAGAAGTTCCTTTTTGTAGGTTCAAGGGTAATTTCTTTGCAAAATTGGTAATTTCTCTTTCGAGAGGGCTTAAACTTTTTCTTTTTTTCCACATAATCCATATAAAATAAAATACAACAACTCCACTAATACTCAATACAAGTATTAAACCTCCTGCATATGCAGAATTTACACCGAGCTTTTTGAACCATTGTTGTTGAGATTCAGTATTATAACCTACGACCTTGCTTTGCCATTGGTAACTCGCATAATCACTCCATACACGGACTTTTTTCAATATGGCAAATTGCTGATAGGCCCAAGTCGACTGCTTTGTTCCAAAAATTGTACGATCTTGTGCCATATAATCCTGCATTCCACCATCGATACGCTGCGGTGCGATGATGGCCGTCGGATCAATACGACGCCAATTTTGATTGACATAAACCTCTGTCCACGCATGAGCATCGAGCTGACGAACTTCCCAACTTTTCCCATCTGGTGCTAATTGACCACCCTGATAACCCACAACGATTCGTGCTGGCACTCCAGCATAACGCATCAACATTGCAAAACTTGAAGCAAAGTGTTCGCAAAAGCCTTGTCGTGAACCAAATAAAAAATCATCGATACGATTTTGTCCAAGCACACCGGGGCTTAAAGTATAAACAAAGTTATTGTTTTGATACCAATGAAATACTTGATCTATATAATGCTCTGGATCCGCCCCACTTTTACCCCATAATTCTTGAGCCAATCGTTGAGACTTGTGATCTAACTGATGTACATAACGCGTATTTAGTTTAGCTAACCACTGTGACTGAACCGGTTTCGGAAGCGTTGCTATGCCTAACCATTTTAATTGTATTGGTTCGGTCCGAGCCGTTAAACGATAAGGCGTAATTCGACCATCTTGACCAAATAGAAATCGTGGCTCTGTAGGCACAGATTGCTCAAGGGCCATCACCCACATTACACTAGGGTCAGCAGCAAGATATTGGTAATTTAAAGTCTTGCTCGGTAGTATTTGTGATACATCAAACTGAGTTGCTTGATGATTTACAAAATGACTGGTCCATTTAGTGCCATCATATTCATCTAATGCCATCCCCCGCCAATACAGCTCTGTACGTGGTGGCAAGGCTTGAATATCACCGATTATACGAAAAGCTAAACTACTTGACTGTGATAACTCAGCAATATCGCCTGGAGACATGCTGTCACTAATCCCTGTTGTGGCTTTATTTTCAGGAATTGGAATGTGCCATAGTGGCGGCAGGCGTGGAAAAAAGAGAAACAGTAAGATAAAGAATGGAACAGCTAAGGAGATAAATTTTCCAACATGACCAATATCTTGTTTAATCGCTTGTATTTCACCGATTAAGTTTTGACTAAAACCAATGGTCTGTAAACGGTATAATCCAATAAAACAGCTCATTAACGCCGTTAAAACAAGCGCAGCCATGCCAAAAGATTGACTGAATAAAAAGCTACTCGCAATCACAAATAAGGCAAAGTTAAATATGATGATTACATCGCGTTTATTTTTCGTTTCTAGTGATTTGGCAAATAAAAATGTCGTAAGTACTGCTACACCTGCATCAACACCAATAAAAGTTTTATGGCTCAGGTAAATACTGATTAATGCACTCAAAGTCAGTAAATAAGTCCAAACTTTAGACAAGGGCTTTTTATTGACTCGCATATTGAGTAGCAAGCAAATCCAAATGATAAAAAAAACCAAAGTTGTCGCCATTGGAATATAAAGAACTTGAGTGGCAAGCACCAAAGCCAAAGTCAGTAAAATCGCACGTTGAATAGAAGGCTGAATCATATGTTAAGCCTGCGCCAATAAAAGTTTAGCTGTAGCCAATTGCTGTTGCCCTTGGCCAAATGGCAATTCAGCCTGTGGTAAATACATCGCATAAGTACAATTTAATTGTTCCGCTTGTTCAACTAAACCCATCATCAAACTGAGCTTTTCTTCATGTGAGTTCGCTGGCATTTGCTGATAATCTATTTCAAGTTTATGTTGATCAGCATATTGCTCAAATACTTTGACATATAAACCTTGCCCACGTGCTGCTTGCTTCCATGAAACAGCGTGCAATGAATCTCCTGTTTGAAAACTTCTCAGCTCACGAAACTCATCCATATCTGGTTCAAAATTTTGTTGATGTTGTTTATTTTCAGCACTTGTTACACTTGATTGAGGCGCTACCCAGGCCTCCTGTTGGACATATAAATATGTCCATGCTCTTACCAAGCCAAATGGATAAGTACTAAAAATCTGAATTTCAGGAATTGTAAATTTACCGCGGTGTGTCGTCTCAAAATTAATCTGAACATGATGCTGTTTGTCTTGAATGAGGATTTTTTGCAGATGTGTCGCTGTTTTATACCAAAGATAACGAGCTTGTAATTGGTTTTGATTCAAGTACAAATTCACAATTTGAGGCTCACCAATTTGTGGCGTTTCCCCGACCACCACGTCAAGCGTTAAACCATGTAGTTGCTTAAACGTAAGATAAAAACTGATACACAACACTGCACTGATTAAAAAGCAAAAACCTAATATTAAGTTATTGGCATAATTCACACCTGCAATGAACGTGATGAAAATTAACGCCAGATACAAATAACCTTGCTGGTAGATGAAAATCAGTACATCTTTTTGAGTTAACTGCTTTTTCTGATCAATTTTAAAGCGTCTTGCAATCCACTGCTGCCATTTCGAAGCCAAAAGTCAGCTCCTTATTGAATTGCAATCTGTTGTAATAGTTGCTTTGATTCGGCATTGGACAAGCCGATACGATGTGCTACCACTGCAGCGAATACTGCTTGTATATCATCAGGATTGACATAATTTCTCTGTTCAATCAGCGCATATGCTTGAGCTGCTTTTTTTAGTGCCAATACACCACGCGTGGACAAACCATGACGACCTTTTCGTGTTTCTGCGGCCAAATCCAAAATGTAATCAAGTATTTTTTCACTCAAGTGAATCTGCCCGACCAAGCTTTGCAGCTCTAATACTTCGGCTTCAGTAAAAACATGTTTTAAAGTGGCAATTAATTCATGGCGTGAGTCTTGTTGTAATAACAGTCTTTCCGCTTGTCGCGACGGATAACCTAAAGATAACCGCATTAAAAAACGGTCTAGTTGGGACTCAGGTAAAGCATAAGTACCGCTCTGAAATAAGGGGTTTTGTGTCGCAACCACCCAAAATGGTTGAGGCAAAGCATAACGTACACCATCGACCGTCACATAACCCTCTTCCATGGCTTCTAATAAAGCACTTTGGGTCTTTGGGCTACAACGGTTAATTTCATCTGCCAGTAAAATTTGGGTAAAAATTGGCCCCGACTTAAACTCAAAATGGTGCTCTTTTTGATTAAACATATTCACACCAATCACATCGCTGGCCAGCATGTCATTGGTAAATTGAATGCGTTGAAATTTGAGGCCTGCTAAGTGCGATAAAGCACTGGATAATGTTGTTTTTCCTAAACCGGGTAAGTCTTCAAATAGCACATGCCCGCCTGCCAATAGACAGGCTAAAGCCAATTTGGTTTGCTGATTTTTATCGAGAATAATTTGATTGATTTGATCAAGAAAAGTGTTAATTTTAGGATAATAGGACGCGAGTTTTTGCTCATCTACCAGACGATTTATTTGCTGTTGTTCTTGACGCTTCTCTGTTCCCCAAAACACCTTTTATTCCCCAATAAAAAAGTTGATTGATCACTAACATACAGGTTTTTAAATTGAAATACATTCTTTATAGCAAAACAATCTATGTAAAATCATACCTAATTTAGATTCCAATTAAATTTAAAAAGTATGCATTTTTCTTAACTTCGCGCCTTCGATTGCTACCTTGGCATAATAGCGCTCTGAATTTTCCATATCCTTTCGTTTAATCTCAAATTGATTGTGTAAAAAAAAGCGCCTCGAAAGGCGCTTTTTTTTCATTATGTGTTTAACACGGACATTTTTTCATACCGCCACCTGCTGATGGATAACGTGCATCCACACAGTAGCGGTAAAAGGTTTTTGCATCCATCGCTTCCAAATCTGGATGATGTTTTTTCATGTGTTCCAAATAGTTTTGATAATCAGGAACACCTACCATCAAGCGAAAACTTTGCTGCAAACGCTGCCACAAGGTCGCAATACGTGACCAATTTTTCGGGTTCAGAATTAAATCCTTCTGCGACATAATGGTCATTTTAATGATCTTATAAATCACTGTTTTTCCACTTTTTGCAAACTTCAGGTTCATTCACTTTCCCCTATTAATGTGCTGACTTTGATGGCTCAATTTCAGCTGGATCACGATAAATTGCTTCTGCTTCATTCACCGATGGGTTTGGATTTGCTAATGCACGACGTACCACACCAATTGCAGCAAACAACATGACAAAAGCCACGATCATAAAGAATGCACATAGACCCGCATTAATTTGATTCGACAATGCCACAGTTTGCATCTCAGCAACTGTTTTTGCAGGCGCTAAAATTTCGTTCCTCGCAATTGCAGCATTAAAACGATCTGCTTGAGCCAAGAAACCAATTTTAGGATTTTCGTGGAAAATCTTCTGCCATCCAGCAGTCATCGCAGTGATAAACAAGAATACAGTTGGAATGATCGTCACCCAAACATATTGTTGTTTCTTCATTTTAAACAGGATCACTGTACCCAAAATAAGTGCCATTGCAGCAAGAATTTGGTTACCGATACCGAATAATGGCCATAGGCTGTTAATACCACCGAGTGGATCGACTACGCCTTGATAAACAAAGAAACCCCAACCTGCAACAGCTACAGCTGTACCCAACATATTACCGAAGAAATTATGTGAGTTTTTTACCGCAGGAATCACGATACCCACAGTATCTTGCACCATGAAACGACATGCACGTGTACCCGCATCAACAGCGGTTAAAATGAAAAGTGCTTCGAATAAAATCGCAAAGTGATACCAGAACGCCATCATTGAACGGTTATTGAAAATTTCCGTAATGATGTGGGCCATACCAATGGCAAATGTTGGTGCACCACCAGTACGTGACAGAATTGAGTTTTCACCCACTTCTTGCGCAAGTAATGTTAATGCTTCAGGCGTGACCACAAAGCCTAAAGTACGTACCGCTTCTGCAGCAGACTCAACCGTTGTACCAATTACAGCCGCTGGCGCATTAATTGCAAAATATACACCCGGTTCAAGAATTGTTGCGCAGACCAATGCCATAATCGCAACAAATGATTCCATTAACATGCCGCCGTAACCGATCATGCGAATATCTTTCTCATTATTCACAAGTTTCGGTGTCGTTCCTGAAGAAACGAGCGCATGGAAACCTGAAATCGCACCACAAGCAATGGTAATAAACAAGAACGGGAACATTGAGCCGGCAAATACAGGGCCTGTACCATCAATGAAATGTGTTACCGCTGGCATTTTCATTTCAGGTAATGCAAACATGATACCAATTGCTAAACCTGCAATAACACCAATTTTCAAGAAGGTAGATAGGTAATCACGTGGAGCAAGCAGCAACCAAACGGGTAATACAGATGCCACGAAACCATAACCAATCAGCCACCAAGTCAGTTCAGTACCTGAAAGAGTAAAGAATGGCCCCCAGTATGGATGTTGTGCAATATCACCACCGTAGATAATACCCGCCATCATTAATACAAAGCCAATTATAGAGACTTCAGCAATTTTACCTGGACGGATATAACGCATGTATATCCCCATGAAAATTGCAATTGGTACAGTAGCAGCGATACTAAATACGCCCCATGGACTGTTGGTTAATGCTTTTACAACAACCAATGCCAGTACCGCGAGAATAATGATCATTACACCCAAGGCACCAAGCATAACGATGATACCGGCAAAAGAACCCAGTTCTTGTTTTGCCATTTCACCCAGTGAACGACCATCACGGCGTGTTGAAATAAATAAGACAAGGAAGTCTTGTACCGCACCGGCAAGTACCACACCCACTAAAAGCCAAATTGTCCCTGGTAAGTAACCCATTTGAGCGGCAAGAATAGGTCCCACTAAAGGACCCGCACCCGCAATCGCAGCAAAGTGGTGACCAAATAAAACACTTTTATTTGTTGGCACATAATCTAGACCGTCAGCCAAACGATGTGCAGGTGTTAAACGTCGTTCATTTAGCTCAAATACTTTATTTGCAATGAATAAGCTATAAAAACGATATGCAATGCTATATACACAGATTGCTGCAAGAATAAGCCAGACTGCATTGACATGCTCGCCACGACTTAGTGCCAAGATACCGAACGATACGGCACCTAGAATGGCCACAAACAGCCAGATAATTTTTGAAGCCATTCCTGACTTCGGTTGAATGGTTTCCATCTCAATCCCTCATAAATATTGAAATAAATCAGCTTGATTTTTCTTGTTCGAGGTACTGCTGTTTCTTCCCTTGAAACTTTACTCCTGTTATGGCCGTTTTCATCTAATACTTTGGCATACAAAACTAAACCATTAGGTATAAAAAAAGGGATGATTCATCATCCCTTTCGATAATAGTCTATTTTTTAAACCATTATGCACGTTCTAAATAATCACCAGTACGAGTGTCTACACGAACGCTTTCTTCTTGCTGTACAAATAATGGAACACGTACAACTGCACCTGTTTCAAGCTTAGCAGGTTTACCGCCACCGCCTGAAGTATCACCACGTACGCCTGGATCAGTTTCAACGATTTTTAACACAACGAAGTTAGGCGCGCTCACAGTTAAAGGAACACCGTTCCAAAGCATGATTGTGCAAAGTTCGTTTGAGTCATCTTTCAACCATTTAGCCGCGTCGCCCATAGCAACTTTATCAGCAGCGATTTGTTCGAAAGATTCTGGATCCATGAAGTTCCACATTTCACCGTCGTTATACAAGTAGTTCATTTCAACTTCTTGGATGTCAGCAGCTTCTAGTGAATCACCAGATTTAAATGTTTTTTCTAAAACTTTACCAGTTTTAAGGTTACGTAATTTTACACGGTTAAAAGCTTGGCCTTTACCTGGTTTTACGTATTCGTTTTCCATGATTGAACATGGGTTACCGTCAAGCATGACCTTAAGGCCCGACTTGAAATCATTCGTAGAATAATAGGCCATGACTGGCTCACTCCAAACTTACTAACTTTAATCTATAGTGCTACGGGCTATGACAAGTCATTTAGCAAGAACTAACTTGAGCATAAAAAGCTGCCACATGCACATTAATGTGATGTTGCGTATTCTAAATGACCAATACACTATGTCGCAATGAAAAAATCCCGCTTAAAGCGCCTAAGATGATTAAGTTACACTCATACATGAAAGATCTTTGTTTATACAACAGTCATGAACAGGTAAAATTAGAGTGGTCTCAAAGCCAAATTAATTTTTTTAAATTGTGATTCATCATATATCCAATTAACTGAGATCAGCTAGAAATTATATTCTGAGCTCTGCATTTATCCGGCTTATGGTCATCCCCTAACCTAGCATTTTCAAACATTCGGCATGATAAACTATTTATTTCAAGAGCAAAACTGGCAAACTCAACTCAGTGATTTGATTACTGACCCACGTGAATTGCTTGATACCCTAGCACTTTCACATGATCAACTTTTGTCAGGTGCACTACTTGCCACGGATCAATTTCGCTTACGTGTACCACGTGCTTTTGTAGAAAAAATGCAAAAAGGCAATCCGCTTGATCCACTTTTGCTCCAAGTTTTACCGCATCATCTCGAACTTGAAGAGCATGAAGGTTTTGTCACCGACCCTTTAGGCGAAGAACAAGCCAACCAACAACCTGGCGTCTTACATAAATATAAATCACGATTTTTACTGACATTGACAGGTGCATGTGCAGTTCATTGTCGTTACTGTTTCCGCCGTCATTTTCCATACCAAGAAAACCTACCTAAAAATGATGACTGGCCAAATATCAAACAATATATTGAACAGCAACCCGATATTAATGAAGTGATTTTAAGTGGTGGTGACCCACTGACGCTGTCAAATCGTAAACTTCAACTCTGGATTGATCGTTTATCTGAAATTCCTCAGATTAAATTTTTGAGAATTCATTCACGAGTTCCTATCGTAATCCCCAACCGTGTCGATGAAGAGCTGGTTTCTATTTTAAAAAACAGTAGGCTACGCATTATTCTAGTGGTACACTCAAATCATGCATCTGAGCTTGATGATTTTACGTGCAGCCAGCTTCAACAGCTTGTCAAACAAGGAATCACCGTGCTTAACCAAGCCGTTTTATTGAAAGGGGTCAATGATTCAGCTGATGTATTGGTCGAACTAAGTTACCGCTTATTCGATGCAGGCGTAATGCCTTATTACTTACATGTTCTAGATAAAGTCAAAGGTGCTTCACATTTTGATACACCGGCGCAGAACATAGATTTAATTTATAAAGAAGTTTTAGAGAATCTACCGGGTTACTTGGTTCCTAAACTTGTACGGGAAATCGCGGGCGAGAAAAACAAGACACCGCTTTTTGGGGCTTCAACTTTTTGAGTTAAATAATAAAGATGACCACGCATACTTCAGATACGTTTCAACATCCGACTGAATTAAAGCTGGATAAACTGAGCTTTTGTCCTACCAATGCCAAAGGACTACAAGAGTGGTTAAATGGCATTTCAATTTTACAATTAGGTACTTCATCTAAAGCACTGTTTAATGCGTTGCTAGAAATTTCTGAGCTCAAGTGCCAAGAAATGCTACGTTTTGATTTGGTTCAGATTGTTCATCCAACTTTGGAAAGTGTACTTACCAGTTTAGAAAAGCACTTTACCAATCAGAGCCTAATTACGACGGATCGTAATGACCAAATCATTGAATTGGCCATGTTATTACGTAGCCATTTTGCCAAGATTTATATTGATATTGCCAAACGCTGTAACCAACAGCTTAATCAGCAAAAATTTTCAATTTTTTCATTTGGTCATAAAAAAAGTTTGCAAACCGCGCGTATTGCTTCGATTTACTATGCGCTACAACAAATGACTATGCTGTTGTATCAACAGCACATGCTGTACACCATGCCGGTTCCAGGGCAATGGCTCGCTGCACATCAGTTAATTGAATGTGCCATTGAACATAATTTTTATCAAAGTAATATTAATCAGGTTTTAGGTACACAGCACCAAATTGCTAATATTGCGCAAGCCTACGCACAACTGATTTTGCTGGATATATTTAATAATAATCAAATTCGTCCTGCTGAAATACACGGGTTATATTTGTGTAGTTATGATTGGGCGAAGCTCATTCAAATTTTACCAAAAGAAACCACTCTATCGCGTTATATTGTTGACTGTAAAAAAGACTACCCACCAGTATTAAACGCGAAGCAAAATAATCAGTATCAACCCAATGTGTATATTTCTACACAGAGTTTACTTGAGCATTTGACTGAAACTCAGACTAAGAATGCCAACTATCTGTCGAAGAATGAGAAATTATTCTTAACCCCTGCACTGTATTTCCATATTCATAACATTCTGACCAACAATACAGAACGCCGTCATGAGCGTTATGAGTACTCGGCACAAATCAATATTTGTTTCAGTTTATCTGTTGCACACTTTTATCTTTCTAAAGGTAAAAACTTTAACGAAACACTTGAACTTGAAGGCAATTATCAATTCCATAATGAAGCTTCATTTGTCAATGCCAGTGATTCAAACATACCTACAGGCATGACCAATGCCAAAGCTCTCGACCGTGAAGCAAAGCAAATTCATAGCGCAGAAGTACTGGACATTAGTGTCAATGGCTACCGTATTAAATGGACAGGTACAACACCGGCCAACTTAAAAACTGGCGAATTTATTTTAATTCAAGAAAATGCTCAAAGCCCTTGGCGTGGTGGAGTCATTCGCTGGATTAAACAGTCTTCTGAAAAAAGTCTCGAACTTGGCTTAGAAGTCTTAGCACAAGACCTCTACCCTTGTTCCGCGCATATTCGGACTGACCGCAACACAACGAATCACCAGCCAGCACTTTTGGTTCAAACTACACAACTTGACCAAGTATCAACCACGCTTATTTTGCCGGGTGCCAACCTGTTCCGCGAAAAGCAAACGATACACTTACGTCTAGGTAAAGAAGATCTAAAAGTTTACTTAACCAAAGCGCAGTTAGTAACGCAAAGCTTTATTCGCTTTGAATATGAATTATTGAATGAAGAGCAAGAAAATGTCGTTAAAGACTTTATTGCGAAACAGAGCAATGAAATCAAAAATAATGACTTATGGGAAGCATTGAAGTGAGAAATCCATTACTGTCTAAAAAGCTAAAACGTACGGAAACACGCTTACTGAACCGTACCGGGTTTGTCGGAGACTCAATATTCTGAGAGACTATTCCGATGAAAAAACCAAACTATACCCCCGAAATTAGAGAAAGAGCGGTTCAATTACTAATTGAATCTGAAAAAGATTATCC